>CAXSDU010000024.1:0-24620 GCA_964236165.1 uncultured Parafilimonas sp.
AAAGTTCGTTTAATATATGCGTAGGGGGAACACATGGCAAAACAACCGTAACCACCATAATAGCACACGTGCTGCGTGAAAGTGGTTATGGTTGCAATGCTTTTTTAGGCGGCATTTCAGCGAATTACAAAACCAATTTCTGGAGCAGTAAAAACAATGTTGCAGTAATTGAAGCGGATGAATATGACAGAAGTTTTTTAAAGCTGTCGCCCGATGTAGAAGTTATAACAGCAATGGATGCAGATCACCTTGATATATACGGTTCTGTTGCTGATTTGGAAAATGCTTTTGTCGAATTTTCAAAGAAAATAAAAAATAATGGTTGCTTAATTTCTAAATGCGGATTAAGAAGAAGTAAAGATTTAAGTGCATCAACACATTATACTTATGCCTATGATAATGAAGCTGCAGATGTGTATGCTGATGAAATTGAAGTGGAAAATGGTTCTTATAAATATAACGTGGTAAGTAAAAATTGGAAACTGGATAATGTTGAATTGCATATGGGCGGTTTGCACAATATTGAAAATAGTATTGCTGCTATAACAGTTGCAAAATATTTAAAGATTGATGATGATAAGATAAAGAAAGCCATCAAAAATTTTAAAGGCGTTTACAGAAGATTTGAATACATATTGAAAAATGATAATCATATTTTGATTGACGATTACGCACATCATCCCGCAGAAATAAAATCATTATTAAGCGGTGTTAGAAGTTTATATGAAGATAGATTGACGGTAATTTTTCAGCCGCATTTATATAGCAGAACAAATGATTTTGCTGATGAGTTTGCAAATAGTTTAGATATGGCTGATGAAGTGATTTTGTTACCGATTTATCCTGCACGCGAAGTGCCGATGGAAGGCATAACAAGTGAATTGGTATTGAACAAAATGCAATTGCCGCAGAAACAAATTTTAGACAAAAATGCAATGTTGGATTGGGTGAAATTATATAAGCCGAAATTATTGGTGATGTGTGGCGCCGGTGATATTGATGCGTTGGTAGAACCTGTAAAAGAAATTTTAATGTAAAAAAAATGAGTGCAAAATCTAAAATAAAAACCATCGGCTGGTCTGTTACAGGATTGTGTTGTGTTGTGTTGCTCGTTTCTGCCATCAAAGCAAAAAGTTCAAAAGCTTGTACTTCTATCGATATTAAACTTGCAGGTACAACGCAAAATATTTTTATTAAAAAAGCTGATGTATTGTATGTTCTGAATCAAAATAATATTCGTTCAGGCGAAATTTTAAATGATATTAATTTAAGAAAAACAGAAGAGCAAATTCAACACAATGCTTGGGTAAAAGATGCCGAATTGTTTTTTGATAATCATCAAACATTACATGTAAATATTTCAGAACGTGAACCGCTGGCAAGAGTTTTTACGCTTTCGGGTAATTCATTTTATATTGACAGCAGCGGCTTGCGTTTGCCCGTAACTTCAACGGCAACGGCAAGAGTAATTGTGTTCACATCATTTCCATCAGACAAAAAAATATTATCTGCGCTGGATAGTTTGGTGTTGAATGATGTAAAAAATTTATCAAAATATATAACTGCAGATAGTTTTTTAAATCAACAAACAGCACAAGTAAATATAACACAAGAACGCACATATGAAATAACGCCGGTTGTAGGAAATCAAATTATAAAGATTGGAAATGCTGATAGTCTTGATGAAAAATTTTCAAAGCTGCTTTCGTTTTATAAACAGGTATTCAGCAAAGTTGGTTTTGAAAGATATAGTGTGATTGATGTGCAGTATCACGGGCAGGTTGTAGCTGTAAGAAAAGGTGAACGTTATACAATTTATGATACAGCAAAAGCAATGCGGCAATTAAAACAGGCTGATACAAAACTAAATACAGTTTTAAATGATACAACTTATTCAGCTCCTTTACCCAGGCTAAATAATGATGTAAATAAAAATGTTTCTGCAAAGCATGAAACAAAAAAAGCATCATTAATTATAAGAAAAAAAAGTAGAGCAAAAAAGATAACATCAGTAAAAAATAAAATATCCAATAATAAAAAAACGGTTAATAAAAAGAAAAGTCTAAAAAAACCGAAAGCACTGCTAAAGAAAAAACATTAATAACAATAAAAATTTTCAATAATAACAAACAACTAAAACAATCTCTATGAACCAAAGTACAAACGGCGAACTAAAACCTGTTTATGATGAAACAGGCGCGCCGATTATTGTAGGACTTGATATTGGCACTACAAAAATTGCTGCGATTGCCGGCAGAAAAAATGAATACGGCAAACTTGATATTCTTGGGTTTGGCCGCGCAGACAGTAACGGTGTTCAGCATGGTCAGGTGCTGAATATTGACCAAACCATTAAAGCTATTCAGTTGGCTTTGGCAAGCTGCACGAAAAGCAATCCTGATCTTGAAATTAAAGACGTATATGTTGGTGTTGCTGGACATCACATAAAAAGTTTGCAAACACGCGGCGATATTGTTCGTCAAAATGCAGACATTGAAATTGTACGTTCAGAAATTGATCTGCTCATTGAAAATCAGCGTAAAACTTTTATACCTGCAGGCGACCAGATTATTGATGTAATACCACAGGATTTTCATGTTGATAATTATCAGAACATAAAAGACCCGGTTGGTTATAATGGCGTAAAGGTGGGTGCGAATTTTCATATTATTACAGGCGACAGAAATGCAATAAGAAATATTTATCGCGCTGTTGATAAAAGTGGTTTAAAAACAAAAGATCTCGTGTTACAACCTCTTGCATCATCAAGCGCTGTAATGAGTGATATTGATATGGAAGCAGGCGTTGCAATTTTAGATATTGGCGGCGGCACAAGTGATCTCGCTGTTTTTTATGATGGCATTTTAAAACATACTGCTGTTATTCCTTTCGGCGGCGAAAATATTACGAACGATATACGCATGGGTTTAGGTGTGCTGAAAAGCCAGGCTGAAGCTATGAAAGTTCAGTTTGGAACTGCATTGGCTGATGAAGCAAAAGCAAATGCATTCATCACTATTCCTGGATTAAAAGGCATGGCGCCAAAGGAAATTAGTGTAAAAAATCTTGCCGCCATCATTCAGGCAAGAATGAGTGAAATACTTGATTTTGTTACTTATCACATAAAACAAATTGGTCTTGATGCACGCGCCTTAAATGGTGGTATAATTCTTACTGGTGGCGGTTCTCAATTAAAACATCTTATTCAGCTTACTGAATATTGTACAGGAATTAATGCACGCATAGGATATCCCAACGAACATCTTGCTCCAAATCATATCGACGAATTAAAAAAACCAATGTATGCAACCTGTATTGGTTTGATATTAAAAGGTTATAACGATTACGAACATAAGCGCAAAGAGTTTGATAATAAATTTAAGAAAGTTGAAGTGCCGGAAGTGCTAAAAAAAGAAGAAACGAAAACAGATGTAAAAGAAATGAAGAAACCGAAAGTAAATCTTGCAGCACGCACAAAAGGCTTAAATAATTTCTGGGATAAATTTAAAGATAGCTTAATTGATATATTTCAGGAAGACGGCGATAAGGAAATGAAATAAAGTTTAGCTATTGGCTGATAACATATTAGCTGATGGCTTAAAAAGGTGAAATTAATTAACCAAAAGTGAAACGTATTCAAACATTAAATTCAAATAACCTGGCTAACAGCAATGGCTAATAGCTAAAAGCTTTTAAATAAACTTACTAACCACAAAATTCAAAATTATGATACACTTCGATTTGCCAAAGCAAAAATCATCTATTATAAAAGTGCTTGGCGTTGGCGGTGGAGGCAGCAATGCTGTTAATTATATGTATGCTGAAGATATTGAAGGCACTGACTTCATTATTTGTAATACGGATGCAAAAGCATTAGAACAAAGTCCGGTTCCAAATAAAGTGCAGCTCGGTCCGCATCTTACACAAGGTTTAGGTGCAGGCGCAAATCCTGAAGTTGGAAGGAATGCAACAGAAGAAAGCCTCGAAGAAATTCGCCGCATTCTTGAAGTAAATACCAAGATGGCTTTTATATGTGCAGGCATGGGCGGCGGTACAGGAACCGGTGGTGCGCCAATTATTGCACAGGTTTGCCGAGAGATGGATATTTTAACTGTTGGTATTGTTACAACACCTTTCGGTTTTGAAGGTCCGCGCCGTTTGCTGCAGGCAGAAGAAGGTATAAAAAGATTACAGCCTTATGTTGATACACTGCTTATTATCAGTAACGATAAACTGCGCATGCAATATGGTAACTTAAAAATGAAAGAAGCTTTTAATAAAGCAGATAATGTTTTGGCTACTGCAGCTAAATGTATAACTGATATTATCAATAGCCGTGGCCATGTTATTGTTGATTTTGCTGATGTATGTACTGTAATGAAAAATGGTGGTGTTGCTATTTTAGGCAGCGCCGCAGTAGAAGGTGAAAACCGTGCGCAGCGCGCAATTGAAGAAGCATTAAACTCTCCCTTATTAAATGATAATGATATACGCGGTGCGAAATGGATATTGATAAACATTAATAGTGCAGAAGGTGATTTTGAATGCACAATGGATGAACTTGAAATTATCAATAGTTTTTTGCGCATGCAGGCTGGTGAAAAAACAGATGTGATTGTTGGTATGGGTTATGATCCATCACTCGAAAGAAAAATTGGTATAACATTAATTGCAACCGGTTTTGAACAAAGAGATCCTGTAGCCGCACTGCACCAGGAAACAATGCCGGCTAAAAAAATGGAGAAACCAAAAGAAGAAAAAATTGTAATGACATTAGGTGTTGATGGTGAAGAAAAGAAAATGTATAATCAACAACCTTTGCCTTTTGCAGAAAAAGAACAGGATAAATATGCACCAACGCTAACAGAACCTGAAGAAGAATCTAAGCCGGAACCAGTAGCATTTATGTCTGATTTTGTAATAAATGATGGAAAGGCTGATGTAATAAATTTTGAATTGTCAATTCCGGAAATAAAAGCTGAAGAAAAATTACAGGAAATAAAAGAAGAAATCGAAGAAGAGGAATTACCGGTTCTGAATATTTTATACAAAGAAAAAATGACAGAACAAATGACAGAACAAAAAACCGAGAAACCATCTTTCTTAAATAAACCTTCTAATGTATATGCACAGCAAAAAGAAACACCGGTTGTTCAAATAAAAAAAGAAGAAATTAAAAAGGAAAAACCTAAACCTTTGTTTGAAGAAGAAACGATGGAGTTTGAACTGGTGATGAAAGATGAGGTTGAAACAAAGCCTACACCCGCAGCAGTTTTCAATTTACCGGCGAATGATGAAGAAGAAGAACAAAAGCGCCGTGCTGAAGAACGCATACATAAACTGCGCAATCTTTCTTATAACATGAATTCATTGGATACGGGTGTCGAATTTGAAAATGTACCTGCATATGTGCGCAGAAATCTTGAGTTGTTTGGCAATAACAAGCTTACAACAGTTGAAGATTTTTATAGCAAAGTTTCTGTAAAAAAAGATGAGAATAATCAAACGCAAATTTCTACTATCAATACTTTTTTAGACGGTAAAAAACCCGACTAATGATTGCTGGCATAGTGGTTTTAGTTGTATCCCTCTTGATTTTTCAAGAGGGATTTTATTATAATGCTTCATTCATTTCATTCTGAAATATAAAATGCATTAAAGTAGTTTTGTAGTAATGGAAAAAAATAATTTTATTGATTATATAAGAATTTTTTGCAAGAGCGGGCATGGTGGCGCGGGCAGTAAGCATTTCATGCGCACTAAATTTAATCCGCAGGCAGGTCCTGATGGTGGCAACGGTGGCAGAGGCGGACATATAATTCTTCGTGGCAACAATCAATTATGGACGCTGCTGCATCTTCGTTATTATAAAAATGTAATTGCTGAAAACGGAGAAGGCGGAGATAAAAATAACAGCAGCGGTTCAAATGGAAATGATGTTATAATTGAAGTGCCGCTTGGTACTATTGCAAGAGATGAAACTACCGGAAAACAAGAAGCAGAAATTCTTGAAAACGGCGAACAAGTAATTTGGGTGAACGGAGGAAGAGGCGGTTTAGGTAATGCAAATTTTGCTACAGCTACCAATCAGGCACCTGAATATGCACAACCGGGTGAAACCGGAATCGAAGGCTGGAAAACACTTGAATTAAAAGTTTTAGCAGATGTTGGTTTTGTAGGTTTTCCAAATGCGGGTAAATCTACCTTACTTTCTGTGCTTAGTGCAGCAAAACCAAAAATTGCAGATTATGCTTTTACTACTTTAACGCCGCAATTAGGAATAGTAGAATATAGAGATGGCAGGTCTTTTTGTATAGCAGATTTGCCCGGAATTATTGAAGGTGCTGCAGAAGGCAAAGGTTTAGGTCATCGTTTTTTAAGACATATTGAGCGCAATTCGGTTTTGCTTTTTATTATTCCCGCGGATAGTGAAGATCATAAAAAAGAATTCGAAATTTTAATAAACGAATTAAAAGAATATAATTCTGAAATGCTGCAAAAAGAATTCATTATTGCTATCAGCAAATCTGATATGCTTGATGATGAATTAAAAAATTCTATTCAAGATGAATTACCTAAAAATATTCAGAGCATTTTTATTTCATCTGTTACAAGTAAAGGGTTATCAAATTTAAAAGACTTATTATGGAATGCAATTACTAAGGTAACTCAACCTATTAAAAACTAACATTTGTTATATAATAAAATATTAAATCGGGTTACCTTTTTTAGTAATAAGTATTAATGTGTAATAAATACACAATATCTTTGCAAAGTATTTTCTACCGATAATTGCTTTCTTAATGAATGTTTGCCGGCGATTGATTGCAGTGTGATTAAAATTAACATTTAAAAAAAAACAATTATTATGAAACGATCATTTTTAAAATTAGCAGGCAAAAAATTTTTAACTGCAACTTTTATTTCAGCTTCAATTCTTCTAACGTCTTTTAGTGTAAACGCAGCTGCAAACACATCAAACATTGAAATACTTTCAAATGACAAACCAAGTGTTCAGTTTGCAGGAAGTACATCAGATGCTCTATTATTTAAAGTACATTTGACCAACGCGAACGCTGACAACTTTACCATAACAATAAAAGGTGAAGATGGCAACATTCTTTTTTCAAAGTCTTTTAGCAATTCAAATTTTGATAAACAATTTAAAATTTTGAAAGGTGATAATAATAACGACCGTTATTATTTTACAATAAAATCAGCAAATAAAGATCTAGAAGAAACTTATGTAGTTAGTTCTTCCGTGCGCACAGTAAATGATGTAACAGTAAACAGGTTATAATTTTTAATTATAAAAAAGCTCTGTGCATATTGTGCGCAGAGCTTTTAATTTTATCAACGTTCTAACAGTTGTTATATAAATTTTAATTCATTCAGGTTTACCTTTACACTCCGCAATAATTTTAATTTTATTTAGTTTAGAATTAAAATATCCTATAATCTAAAATCATAGCCGATGAAAAAATTGTTGTTGATTGGATTTGTATGCATTTGTGTATTTACATCAATGATAGCTGCAAATAAATCCCGTTCGATATCATATTCAGCAAATAACAAATCTGAAAATTATTTAAAAGGAACGGATAATTCTCCCGAGGTAAATTTTTGGATTGATTCTTTATATTCAGAAATGAATTTAGGAAGTTTTGGATTAAATCGTACGGCTTTTTTTGATGCTTGTAAAGGATATGAATACTTATTAACTGAAAATCAGATACAAAGAAAAGGTCTTTTAACTATATGCGATTATTCACAAAACAGCAGTAAAAAAAGGTTATATGTTTTGGATTTGAATGCAGCAAAAATTCTCTTTAATACTTATGTTTCGCACGGCAGAAATTCTGGTGATGATTATGCTACCAGCTTTTCAAACAATACAGATTCTTATAAAAGCTCTCTTGGTTTTCTTGTAACAGCAGAAACTTATATTGGCGACAACGGTTATAGTTTACGCTTAGACGGTATGGAACAAGGTTTTAATGATAATGTAAGAAACCGTGCTATTGTAATGCATGGCAGTGATTATGTATGTGGTCAGCGCGCTTCAAAAGGTGTTATGATGGGTCGCAGTTTTGGCTGTCCGGCTGTGCCTGAAAAAGAAGTTAAAAAAATTATTAATTGCATAAAAGGCGGCAGTTGCATTTTTAATTTTTATCCAGATCAATTATATACACAAAACTCTAAAATTCTTAATGCATCATTTATTTGGCCGGTTGTGCAGTCAATGCAGTTAGCTTCTTTAAAAATCCAAAATCTTTTTACGCATGCTGATACAAACATTTCGCTTAACTAAATAATCATAAAATTACCCTTTAAATAAAGGCATTCTGTTTCAGCTTTTTGCCATACTTTTGCCGACTTATTAAAGAAGAATAAATTTTGGATGCCTTTAAATTAAATTGAGATGCCTTATTTAACTACTGAAAAAAAAGCAAATATTTTTTCTGAATTTGGCGGCAAAGCCACTAATACAGGTTCTGTTGAAGCGCAGATTGCTATGCTTACAGAACGCATTACAAGTATTTCTAAACATCTTCAGAGCAACAAAAAAGATTTTGATACACAAAATGGTTTAATGTACATGGTTGGTCAGCGTAAGAAATTGCTTACTTACATGCAAAAAAATAATCTGCAGGGTTATCGTGCTTTAATTGAAAAGCTTGGCCTCAGAAAATAATTTTAAATGAATTAATAATAATATCCCAACATACAATTAGTTGGGATTGTTTTTAGAATACGTTGCACTTTATTTATTTTCATTCTCAAAGCGTTAAACAGCATCGGTATTTAACTGGCTATATTTATTTCTTCTGATTTTTAAATCTTTAATTCGATTTTATGTTGTCACAACCGATACAAGTAAGTTTTACATTACCTGATGGTCAGGAAGTTTTTATAGAAACCGGAAGACTTGCAAGACAGGCAGACGGCGCTGTTACAATACGCCAGGGTAAATGTATTATCCTTGCTACTGCTGTTGCTTCCAGAGAACCTAAACAAGGTCAGGATTGGTTTCCGCTTACAGTTGATTATAATGAAAAATTCGCTTCAGCAGGCAGAATCCCCGGCTCATTTTTTAAACGCGAAGGCAGATTAAACGATTATGAAATACTTGTTAGCCGTTTAATAGATCGAGCTTTGCGCCCGTTATTTCCTGAAGATTATTTCTGCGATGTGCAGGTACTTATAACGCTTGTTTCTTCAGACCCTGAAGTAATGCCTGATTCGTTGGCTTGTTTGGCGGCGAGCGCTGCAATAGCAGTTTCAGATATTCCAATTAAAGAAATTATTTCTGAAGTAAGAGTTGGAAGAGTTGATGGCAAAATGGTTGTTAATCCAACACGTTCTCAACTTGCCAAAACTGATATGGATTTTATAATTGGCGCTACCGAAAAAAATCTGATGATGGTAGAAGGTGAAAGTGAAGAATGCAGTGAAGAAGATTTAGTAAACGCTTTGCAGGTTGCGCATGATGCAATTCGCATACAAATAAAAGCACAACAGGAACTGCGTGAAAAAGTTGGCGATAATGAAAAGCGCGACTATGCAAAACCTGAACAAAATGAGGAATTAAAAAATAAAGTTGATAGTTTTTCAAAAGACAGATTGTATGAAGTTGCATCTGGTGCTAGCGCAAAATCTGAAAGAAGCGAAGCATTTAAATTAATAAAAGATGAAATGCTTTTATCGTTGGGTGAAGAAACAACGGATAATCACATCAAGCTTGCAAAAAAATATTATGAGGACTTGCAGTGGGAAGTAGTGCGCAGTATGATGCTTGATGATCGCAAGCGCTTAGATGGCAGAAAGCTTGATGAAATAAGGCAACTTGATATGGAAACGGATGTATTGCCTTCACCGCATGGTTCTGCATTATTTACAAGAGGAGAAACACAATCTTTAACAACAGTTACTTTAGGAACACCTTTAGATGAGTTGTTGGTTGAAAGCGCAGCTGCAAGTGAATACAGCCGCTTCATTCTGCATTATAATTTTCCGCCATTCTCAACTGGCGAAGTAAAAATGATGCGTGGTCCAGGCAGAAGAGAAGTTGGTCATGGTAATCTTGCCATGCGTAGTTTAAAACAAATGATGCCGGGCGATGCATATCCATATACAGTGCGTGTTGTAAGTGATATTTTAGAAAGTAATGGTTCTTCCTCCATGGCTACAGTTTGTGCAGGTTCGCTTGCATTAATGGACGCTGGTGTTCCTATTCCCAAACATGTTGGCGGTATAGCTATGGGTTTAATTACAAGAGCAAGCGATAATAAACATGCAATACTTACAGATATTTTAGGTGATGAAGATTTTTTAGGTGATATGGATTTTAAAGTTACCGGCACACGTGATGGTATTTGCGGCGTACAAATGGATATTAAAATCGATGGTTTAAGTATGGATCTTATGCGTGAAGCTTTGGAACAGGCACGCAAAGGAAGGTTACATATTCTTGAAGCAATGTATGCATCAATTGTAGCTGCAAGAAATGAAGTGAAACCGCACGCACCAAGAATGGAAAAATTAATTATCGAAAAAGAATTTATTGGCTCAGTTATAGGACCCGGTGGTAAAGTAATACAAGAAATTCAGAAAGAAACAGGAACAACAATTAATATAGAAGAAGTTGGCAATACTGGTGAAGTAAGCATTTTCTCTACCAATAAAGAAAGTGTTGAAAAAGCTGTAAAGTGGGTTAAAGGAATTGTAGCTGTACCACAGGTTGGTGAAGTGTATGAAGCCAAAGTAAAGACCATTCAACCTTACGGAGCTTTTGTTGAATTCTTACCCAGGAAAGAAGGATTATTACACATCAGCGAAGTAAGCTGGAAACGTTTGGAAACAATGGAAGGCGTATTGAATGAAGGCGATATAGTTAAAGTAAAATTGATTGGTATAGACGAGAGAACAGGTAAATTTAAATTAAGCCGTAAAGTATTAATGCCAAAGCCAGATCATCAGCCAAGACCTCAACAAGAAGGATAATAATTATTATTTAATAAATTAGTAAGCCACTTTTCAGTGGCTTTTTTGTTTATATATTTTAACAGTAAAAATGCTTTAAGCCAATTCTTTTTCTGCTGCTTCAAAGAGTTTTTTTTCTTTCCAGCTGTACCATTTTTCAGGCATTGTTTTTTTCATTAGTGTATCAATACTTCTCATGCCTGCAATATTCCATAAGCCTTTTAATTTGCCTGTTATAGAATTATTTAATGCGCGCAAGCTCATGGCAAAACCGCTGTCAAGATATTCCATGTGATGCCAGTAGCCGCCGGGCATAAATAATGTATCACCATGTTCAAGTGTTATTTCATAACCATCAGCAACATTTAATGCCGGAAATTTTTTTGTATCAACCTTGCTTTTTTCATTATCATAATAATTGCTAAAATCTGCAAGACTTAATACTTCAAAAGGCTTACGATATATTTTATGCTGCTCATTAAAAGGAAACAATAAAACTTTTTTTCTGCCCATAAATTGCGTGTGCAGAATATGACTAAGATCAATATCAAAATGCATGTGTGTTATAGAACCTTTTCCGCCGGTAAATAACATCGGTACACGTTTTACAAATCCTTTCATGTATTCATCCGGCCAGCTAAAATCTTTGGTTAGTTGTGGTGCATGACTGAAAATATTAAATAAAAAAATGCGCCATGCGGCCGGTCCTTTCTGAATCATATCAATGTATTCACCAAAACTTGTATAATCATCTGCTTTATTAACTGGTGTATATGCGTCGCTTTTTACGTTATTATAAATGCCCACTTTTTCATTGCCAACAATGCTTTTAAAATAACCCCAATTCCATTTCGTATACGCAGACCATTGCTTTGCAAAATTTTTTATAACAACAGGAATTTGTGGCTGGTAATACTTTGCTTTAAAATCTTCAGGGCTTATATCATCAACAATTGTTACCGGCTTTAAATGCATAGAACATAATTAAGCTGTAAAAATAATTCTAAGCTTGTGTTAATACAAAGTTGATATTAAATTCATTTTTGATCAGAAGAAATGATGTATCATTTTTAATCTTTTATATTGCATTAAAACTTTGCCATGCGAATTATAAGTTATAACGTAAACGGTATTCGTTCCGCTATAAAAAAAGGGTTTATAGATTGGCTGAAAACTAACCCGGCAGATGTAATCTGCATACAGGAAACAAAGGCTTCAAAAGAAGATGTTGATCATTCTGTGTTTAATGAATTGGGCTATTTTAATTACTGGTATTCTGCGCAAAAAAAAGGTTATAGCGGTGTTGCTGTTTTTTCAAAGATTGAACCTTCAAATGTAAAATATGGAACAGGGCATAAAGTAAGTGATGATGAAGGCAGAGTTCTGCAACTTGATTTTGGTGATACAAGATTGATTAATGCATACTTCCCTTCAGGTACAACCGGTGAAATAAGGCAAAGTTTTAAGTATGAATGGCTTGATGAATTCTTCACATATCTTGAAACAGTAAAAAAAACAAATCCGAAATTAATTTTATGTGGCGATTATAATATTGCGCATAAAGAAATTGATATTCATAATCCGAAAGGCAATATAAAAACATCTGGTTTTTTGCCGGAAGAACGTGCGTGGATGGATAAGTTTTTTTCTAATGGATGGGTTGATGCATTTCGTGCGATACGTACTGAACCGCATTGTTACAGTTGGTGGAGTCAGCGCTTCCCATCAGTAAGATTAGAAAATAAAGGATGGAGAATTGATTACATTAATGTAACATCAGCATTAAAAAATAATTTAAAAGATGCTGAGATTTTGCCTGATGTTAAACATAGCGATCATTGTCCTGTTTATCTTGAAATAGATATTTAATTACACATAGCGTATTTGTTTCTTAATTTTAATTAAAGCTTGAAGTATGAATAAGTTTTCAAACAGAATATCTTATAAATTTTTTGTTATAACATTTATCTGCCTGTTTTCATTTTGTAAAAAGTCAACTGTTTCAGGAAGTATAACCACACCTCCGGCAACTACGCCACCATCTGCAGATACATCAACTTATAAATTGCTTTGGTCAGATGAATTTGATGAAACTACTATAGATACATCTGTATGGAATTTTGAAACCGGCGGTAACGGATGGGGCAATCACGAACAGGAATATTATCAGCGGCAAAATGCAACTATTGAAAATGGAAATCTTGTTGTTACTGCAAAAAAAGAAAGTGTAGGTTCTAATGGATACACATCATCACGCATGACTACCCAAGGCAAAAAAGAATTTACATATGGTAAAATTGAAGCGCGTATAAAAATGCCTGTTGGCGCTGGTTTTTGGCCGGCATTCTGGATGCTTGGTTCTGATATTAATACTGTTCCTTGGCCGGCTTGTGGAGAAACAGATATAATGGAACACATAAATGCAGACAGTCTTATTTATGGTACGATACATTGGGATAATAACGGGCATCAGCAAGATGGTGATAAAGCAACTTCATCGCCTTCAGAATATCATGTGTACAGTATTGAGTGGGATGTTAATTCAATTAAATGGTTTATTGACAGTGTTCAATATCATCAGTCTGATATTACATCTAACACTACAAGTGAATTTCATTTACCATTTTTTATTTTATTAAATTTTGCAGTAGGCGGCGATTGGCCCGGGCAAACAATTGATGACAGTTTATTACCAGCAAAAATGTATATAGATTATGTAAGAGTTTATCAAAAATAAATTTCTAAACTTCTTTATTCATAATATCAATAATTTCTTTTGTTGTTCCTTTTTCGCCAATGCGCGGAAAAATAGTTTCTACACTATGTTTATATGATGATTCAAGCCTGTCTGTTGTAGCATCGGTTGCAAACGTAACATTATAACCAAGTTCACTAGCAGCCCGTGCTGTGCCTTCCACACCAATGCTTGTTGAAACACCACCAAGCACAATATTCGTGATTGATCTTTTCTTTAATTCGTTATGCAGCTGCGTTTCAAAAAATGCATTCCATGTATGTTTGGTTATGAATACATCGTTCTTATCAGTATTAATTTTATCAGTTATGTTGTATGAATTTTCATTAGCAGGAAATGGTGGCATTTTCGTTTCTTTTCTGGATTTCATCCACGCGGCGTCTGAAGGATTTACGTTAACAAAAACAATTGGTAACTGTTTTTCCCTAAAGGTTTGAATCAATTTATTTACGTTGTTAAAAACATCATTCATAGAATTTGGTGTTCCTGGTATTCCAACTATTGAATTCTGTAAATCAATTAATATCAATGCTGTGTTTTTATCAATTTCAGTGATCATATAAAATTTTTTATTTGTTATGAAGCTGCAACTTCAACATGTTGTATGCTCTTAATATTATTTGTTTTAACTGCTTTTAGTTTATTTCTTTTCAGAAAACGAAAATGTAATCCGCCGATCAATATTGCAATACAACCTTCTGCCAAAACAGTATCAGGCACACCAATTATTTGTGAAACAGAACCAACAATCAAACCGCCTAATGGTTGCATTCCAAAAAAAGCCATTGCATAAAAACTTATCATTCTTCCACGCATTTTTGGGTCAACAGTTGTTTGCACTAATGTATTCGTAATTGTTATTTGCGACATCATTCCAAAACCTGCAAGCATAGCACATAATAATGCAAGTGGATAATATTGCATGTGCGAAAACAAAACAAGACCTGTTCCGAATATCAATGTATTTACAGCGAGAATTTTTCTTAAATTTTTTCCGGGTTTTAATGATGCAAGAAACATTGCACCACCAAAGGCACCTAAGCCAATCATGCTGTCTATTATACCAAATGTTGATGCGGTGCCTTTAAAAATATCTTTTGCATACACAGGAATTAGTGTGCTGAAAGGCAATACAAACAAACTAATAAACGCAAGCATTGTAATTATAAACCTGATTGATTTTGCGTTTTTAAGATAATTCCAGCCATCTTTTAAATCCTGCAAAATATTTTTTTCATGATGTGCTGTTTTTGCTTTTGGTAAACGCATCATTAATATAGATGAGATAACCGCAACAAAACTTATTGCATTAGAACCAAAGCAAAATACTTCTCCAAATTTTTCCAATATTAACCCTGCGATGGCAGGTCCAATCAGTCTTGATAAATTCACCATGGATGAATTTAATGCCAATGCATTTCCTAAATATCTTTTGTCTTCTATCAGTTCATTCACTAATGATTGTCTTGCCGGAACATCAAATGCATTAATAACACCTAACACAAAACTTAGTGAAAGAATTTCCCATACAGTATAATGTTTTGATAAGATCAGCAATGTTAACAGCACTGCCTGAACCAGTGAAGCAATCTGCGTAATTAATAATAAACGATAACGGTTATAGCGGTCTGCAGTTACACCACCAAGAAACGAAAAAATAAATGCAGGAAACAAACTGCAAAACAATGAAACCCCAAGCATGAATTTTGAATGCGTCAGAGAATATACAACCCAGCTTACGGCAGTTTTTTGCATCCAGGTACCAATAAGCGATATAGATTGACCAATAAAATATAACCTGTAATTGCGGCTTTTAAATGCGTTAAATGTTGTGATTTTCATTTTTTACTTTTCTTCAATCATCTTCAAAATCAACCAGCTTACTTAATGGCACCAATGCTTTTTTTAAAATATTAATTTCTTCTTCAGAACACTTTTTTATAAGCGCCTGGTATAACCAACTATCACGTTCGCTTCGTACTTGTTTTAATGTTGTAATGCCTTTTGCGGAAAGCGAAATAATTGACTTGCGTTTATCTTCTTTAGAAATACGCCGGTTAATATAACCCAATTCTGAAAGATGATTTAGTATCTGCGACATAGACTGACCTGTTATTTTTTCCATAGAAGCCAGCTCATTTGGCAATAATTCACCATGCTGATCAAGCAAACTCATGGTAGATCTTTCTGTAAGAGAAAGTGACATGCCTGTTACTGAATGTTTGCGCAGCTTTTTAATAAGCCTTGTAATTACGGTACGCATTTCGGAAGCTAATATTAAATCTGATTGTTTTACCATTATTAAAGTAAACTTGTAAGTTTACCTTACAAAATTACAATAATTAATGTTATGAATAAATAAAATAAAAAAGACGTTTTTTAAACGTCTTTTAAGTGTACCGAAAATATATGTTTTGATGAAGTGTTTATCAGGTGATAAAACAAAAGATTTACAATGCTTGATTATTAATAGCCCGGATTTTGTTTTAAGTTAGGATTAGAAGATATCTGCGGCGAAGGAATAGGAAACAATTCATAATGATTGTCTTTATCCTGTTTCTTGCCGGGTGTTCTTGCATCACCATAAGTTCCAAAACGAATAGCATCATTTCTTCCCCAGAATTCCCACGCAAACTCGCGCTGCCGTTCTGCTAATAAATTTTTTAACGTAAGATCAGATTGCTTCCAATCATAATTAGTATTGTCATATGCACGTTCACGCACTTCATTCACTGAATTTACAGCATCATTTAAATTTTTATTTGAACGAAATTCTGCTTCTGCTTTCATTAATAATATATCTGCATAACGAAACAAAACCATATCATTACTTTGACAAATTACATCGCCATCACCTGTCCCTGCTTCCGGCGCATACTTTATATTTCTTACACCTGCTAAACGAAAACTATCAGCAGCGTTTGAAAGCTCATTTACATAAGGACTTATTTTAAGCGATAAACCTGTTTGGTTATCTTTAAGTTTATTGCCATTATTATCATACTGCTGACCAACTAAAAACATTTTCTTACGATTATCTGCGTCATTAAATTGTTCATAATAATCAAACGTGCTGCAGAAGCCATTCCAGGGATTACTTAACAAGCCATATTTACCGTTAAGCTGATAATGCAATGTTTCCATTTCCCAATAATTACCGGTAATATTTACTTTATCAAACGGAACAACAAAAATATTTTCAGGCGAACCTTCATTGTCTATTGCAAAATTTGCAAAATAATCTCCTAAAGCATACTTGCCTGAATGAATAACGCTGTCGCATGCTGCAATACAATCTGAAAATCTTTGTTCACTGGTATATTCTTCTGCATTCAAATATAGTTTTGCAAGCAACGTATAACCAGTCCACTTATTAACTCTGCCGTAAGTAGATGCATCTTTTGCGGATGATAGCAGCGGCACATTTTCTTTAAGTTCTTTTTCCAAAAAATCAAACACTTCTTTTCTTGAACTATTTGTAACAGAATTTGGATCTGTATTATAATCTATAACCAATGGCACATTGCCATACATATCAAGCGCAAGAAAATAAAAATATGCGCGCAACACTTTTAGCTCTGCATTAATATTATCTAAATCTGCCGGTTTCAGCGATAAGGAATTTACTACACTTAATGTAAAATTTGCTTTACCAATGCCGTCATAAATTTCACTCCACGCATCATTTAAAATACCAAGACCAGGCCGCCACGTATGCTGCCACATTTGGCGCCACTCACCATTATCATCCCAATCGTCGCCACGTGTGGGCGCAATTATTTCGCCGCCTGTAATTTCATTTAAATCATGAATGGCATCATCAGGAACCTGGGTTAGTGCCTGGTAAGCAGGCGCAACGCCAGCAGCAATCTGATCAGGTGTTTGCCAGAAATTTTGTTCCGGTACTGCACTGTAAATTTTTTTCTCAAGTGCTTTATTACATGATGCAATTGTAAAAATAATAACTGCAGCAAAAAATATATGTGTGTGATTTTTTTTCATGATAATTTTTTTTAAACTTTAAAACGAAACATTTACACCGAATGAAAATGAATGCGTTTTAGGATAGTAGCCTGCGCCACCATAACTAACATCTATATAAGAATCGTAATCCTCATCTTCCGTTTGTATTTCAGGATCGAGCCCGCGATATTTTGTGATGATGAAAAGATTGTTTGCAGCAACATATATTTTCAGGTTTTCAATTTTTTTTATATGTTGAAATGTGTATGCCAGGGAAAGATTATCAAGCCGTATATAAGATGCATTTTCTAATGAACGGTCTGATACAACAACTTTATTATCTTTTATACCGTTTGTTAGTGTTTGTTCTGTAACATTATTTCCCGGCAGGCGATGAATGCTTTCAATATTTAAAAGTGTATTATTAAATATCTTTTGACCTGAAACTCCGCGCACAAAAAAATCAAGACTCCAATTGCTATAACTAAAAGTGTTGGTTAAGCCATACGAAAACTTTGGGCTTGGATCAATATAATTTCTTACAACATCATCACTGTTTGCACCAACACCTTTCCCTGATGAATCAGCTAATAATGTATGACCATGCTCATCAACACCTGCAAAATGAGGCAAATAAAAAACATAAGGCACATAGCCAACTTTTAAATACGTGATCGGGTAATCATCTAATCCGCGCCCTGAAACAAAGCCTGCTTCAATATCATCTGTTGAAACATTATAACCATTATATGTGCCCGAAAGATTATCTATTCTTGTTTTTATAAAAGTGAGTTGTGCATCAACAGTCCATGTAAATTTTTTATGCTGAATGATATCTGCCGTTAAAGAAAATTCTTCGCCTTTATTTGAAAGCGTTCCAACATTGGCAAGAATTGTATTGATGAAAAACGGCGGCGTGGGCACTGTATAATCAAATAAAAGATTTACAGTTTTATCTCTGAAAATATCAACTGTTCCAGATAAGCGATCATCAAAAAGAGAAAAATCGAGACCAAGATTTTTTCCATGCCGTTCTTCCCATTTTAAATCAGGATTTGCATTTTGCAATGGTGCATACGATTGCGGATACACTTTATTTAAAGCATCATAATATCTTCCTGCAGCGCCATATAATAACAATGTTCCATAAGGCGAAATAGCATCAGAATTTCCTGTAACACCATAACCGGCACGCAATTTTAAATCTGTTATCCAGTCAATATTTTTTAAAAAAAATTCTTGTTTTAATCTCCATGCAACATCAAAAGAAGGAAAGTTTCCCCAAAGATTATTTGCGCCAAATTTTGAAGAACCATCTCTTCTTATGCTTGCTGTTGCATAATATTTTCCGTTATAATTATAATTAAATCTTGCAAGAAAAGATTCTAAAACATATTCTTCTTTGTACGAACCAAGTGTGTTGAATAAAGGATTGATTGAACTGCCTAAATCATTATCCTGTATTTGCGGAATTAAATATTGCTGACTGCCCGCGCCAAAATTATTATTCGTGAAATTATTGTATTCAGTTACGCCGGTAAAATCCATATTATTTTTACCGAAATTGTTTGTATAATCAATATGCACATCTCCTTTTTTTGAATCTTCATCTGAATTATTATCGTACGCATGATTAACCGTTCCTTCAACAAGATATGCCGGCTGAAAATAATGTGTTTGTTTATTGAAGTGCGATAAAGAACCAGTTGCGCCTATTTTCAAATGCTTTAGTAATTCGTAATTTATAGTGCCGGATAAAAGCGTAAAATATTCTGTACCATTATTTAATTGTTCTGTTTGATGTTCAACAGGATTGTATTGTTCAATATCAGAAAACTCAAAAAAACTTTCATCATCGTTATATACAGGATAAACAGGCGGCGTGCTGAACACTTTATTAAATATGCTGTAATCAGTATAATTTCTTTTTGTTTGCGTGTACTCAATTGAAATCTGTATATCTAATTTATCGTCGAGCGCTTTTTGTTCAGCATTAAAACGTAAACCTGTTTGTTGCTTGCCTGAATTTATTACAATGCCATCCTGATCGAGAAAACTTCCTGATGCGCGATAATTGAAATGTTGCGTTCCGCCTGAAACTGCAACATTATGATTCTGCGAATATGCATTGCGAGTAAGTGCGCGCTGCCAATCTGTATTACCACCTTTATCTAAACTGCCCGGATTATTTACAGCTTTTCTCCATTCATCTGCTGAAAGCAGATCAAAATATTTTGCCTGTTTATCCAATCCAACAGAATAATTGTATTCAACTTTAGTTTCTTCTGCACGACCTTTTTTTGTGTTCACTAAGATAACGCCGTTCGCACCGCGTGAACCATAAATTGCAGTAGCAGATGCATCTTTCAACACATCATAAGAAGCAATGTCGCCCGCAGGAATATTGGTGAATTGCGATGGATCATCCAGCGGAACGCCATCTAAAACAATCAATGGTGTTTGCCCACCGGTGAGTGAAGTTTGTCCTCTTAAACGAATGATGGCATTTTGATTTGGATCGCCGCCGGGTTGCGTAATAACCAAGCCTGCAACTTTACCTTGTATTTGTTGAATAGGATTTGCCAGCACACCCTGATTAAAATCTTTCTCAGCCACATTTGTAACAGCGCCTGTAAGATCTTTTTTCCTGGTGGTTCCATAACCAACTACAACTACATCATTCAAACTATTACTTTGCGCAATTAATGAAACATCAATATTTGTTTTATCAGCAATATTTATTTCCTGTGTTGCGTATCCAACATAACTTATACTAATTGTTTTTGATGATGCCGGCGCATCTATTTTAAATGCTCCGTTTACATCTGTGCTGGTTCCAACTTTATTTTCTTTTATTAATACAGATGCATTTTGAACAGGATTACCATTTGCATTTGTAACTTTTCCTGTTACTGTTTTTTGTGCTGATGTAAATTGTACAAAAGAAAAAACAAAACATGCAACGAGTAAAATTCTTAATAGTTTAATCATTGAGCGGCTATTAAATCGTTAGAAATTATAAACCTATAAAAAGTATATTTTTTATGTGATGAATTATGTAAATCACAAATTTCCTTTCTTCATTTCATCAACTGCATAGTTTGCAGCACGTGCTGTAAATGCCATATATAAAATTGATGGTGTTTGATTGCCGGTACTCGTCATGCATGCGCCATCGGTTACAAAAACATTTTTGCAGGCGTGTAATTGGTTCCATTTATTCTGCATAGATATTTTTGAATCGTCGCCCATTCTGCATCCGCCCATTTCATGTATATCCAAACCCGGCGACTGTTTTGTGTCTTCTGTTTCAATATCATAAAATCCGGCTTTATCAAACATTTCTGAAGTCTGTTCAAAAAAATCTTTTAATAATTTTTCATCATTATTATCATAATCAACGGAAGTGATTAATTGCGGAATTCCCCATTGATCTTTTTTATCATCACTTAAGCGCACATGATTTTTTTCTTTCGGAATTGTTTCGCCTTGCAAACATGCATATATCTGCCAATCGCCGGGTTCAGTTAAAGCATCTTTGTAGTTGCCACCAATCTGTTCAGCAAAATCATCACCATCAACTCTTTCTCTCGTAGCACCTAAAAATGTTGAGAAACCACCAACATAATCTGTTTCTTGTTTATATAAATTTCTATAATTTGGAATGATAGAGTCTGTAGGGTTTCTTCCATAATAATATTTATCTAAAAATTTATTTGAAGAACAATTCACCCATCCGCGATAATTCTGAAAGCAAATATATTTTCCAAGCGTGCCGCTATCATTACCTAAACCATTGGGAAAACGCTTCGATGTTGAGTTCAACAAAATTAAATTGCTGTTTAATGTACTTGCATTTACAAAAATGATACGCGCAAAATATTCCGTAACTTCTTTTGTATTGGTATCAATAATTCTTACGCCGCTTGCTTTGTTTTTTTGTTCATCAAAAATAATTGAATGCACAACAGAAAAAGGGCGCATGGTTAAGTTGCCGGTTTTTGCAGCCCACGGAAGCGTTGAAGCATTTGAACTGAAATAGCCGCCAAACGGACAACCGCGCATACACATATTTCTCGCCTGGCATTTTACCCTGCCCTGATCTAAATGGATTTGTTGCGGCTGCGTTATATGCGCAAATCTTGCATGTACGAGATAACGATCTTTATAATTTTTAGCAATTGAATCTTTTAAATGTTGTTCAACACAAGTCAGTTCAAATGGCGGTAGAAATTCTCCGTCGGGCATAGATTCAAGACCATCTTTATTACCGCACACGCCGATAAATTTTTCAACATGAGAATACCATGGTGCAATATCATTATAACGAATTGGCCAATCTAAACCATAACCAAATTTTGCAGGTGCCGAAAATTCAAAGTTGCTCCAGCGCTGACAAGCCCTTCCCCAAACCAAAGATTTACCACCAACCTGATAACCGCGAATCCAGTCGAAAGGTTTTTCCTGTATGTATGGATGATCTGCATCTTTTATAAAAAAATGTGCGTTAGCTTCACCATAATCTGGTGCATGACTTGTTACAGGATTTTGTTTCAGCATTTGCCGCGTTGGCTCGCCACGATGTTTGAACTCTCAGGGCGCTAGCTAAAGTTGCGGTTGGATAATCTTTGATGTGCTTGACATCCCTCCCTCTTTCAAGTACCAAGGTCTTTAAACCATGCTCACATAATTCTTTTGCAGCCCAGCCGCCACTTATACCCGAGCCAATTACAATTGCATCGAAAGTATTTTTTTTAATGCCTTTTGCATTAATATTTATGTGCGATGAATCAGCCGGCATTAGCAATTACTTATCAACTTAAAAAGAAATTAAATGAATATTAATTCATGCACAAATTATAATTTTAAATGTAGAGTATACACTTAATCAATAATTTTCTTGAAAAAATTAATAATGAAATTTTGAACAGAAGCTTAATGAAGGCAAATATTTTATATTTGAAATACCTAAACTAAACTTTATGCGATTAAGAATAAAAAATACAAAGCTCACACTTCAAATTATTAGCTATATACAGATTGCAGGTGGATTAGCTGGGTTATACCTTGTGGCGAAATTGATGTTGCAAACAAATGATATCAATGGAGCTTTGCTTTTAATATTTTTGACAGGGGTGCTACTTTTTCTATATTCTATTTATTGCGGGAAAAATTATTGATTGAACCTGAAAGGAAATTGTCACTAATTTATTCTATTATAAACTATATTCCCCAAATTCTTCAATGGTATTTTTTGGGATACAAATTTACTTATAGTTCAGGAGTTGAGATAAATATTGGAGCACAAAAATCTAAATTTTTTTTTAATGCAGCAGTAACTTCTGATTTCTCAATGTCAATCAATACTAATGATCCCTACTTTTTGAAAATCAATATAGTTGCATTATTTATCGTAATTATTCTTTTTGATATTCTTGATGAACGAAAATTAATTAAAAAACAAAATCAGGAAATTGATACTATTTTAATTTCGCCAACGCATCTTTAATTCTTGCCCAGCCTTTTTCAATATTCTCCATGCTGTTGGCAAAAGAAAAACGTATGCAATTCGGTTCGCCAAATGCGTCACCCATTACGCTTGAAACATGTGCACTATTTAAAAGATACATGCACAGATCGTTTGCATTTTTAATGGTTGTAGTTCCATTGCTCTTGCCATAATAATAAGTAACATCAGGAAAAATATAAAATGCACCCTGCGGTTCAAAACATTTTAATCCGGGAATTTCTTTTACAAGTTCCAGCACTTTTTTTCTGCGTGCTGTAAACTGTTCAACCATTTTATGACTTGGTTCAAGATCTTCAGTTAATGCATTAATTGCAGAGCGTTGTGCTATTGAGTTTGTACCGCTGGTAAATTGACCTTGAATTTTTTCTGTTGCTTTTGCAATCTCACTGTTGGCTGCAATATAACCTAAGCGCCAGCCTGTCATTGCAAAACCTTTGCTTAAACCATTTACAATAATTACACGATCTTTTATATCATCAAACTGCGCAATGCTTTCATGTTTGCCCACAAAATTTATATACTCATAAATCTCGTCAGAAATAATTGCAACATTTTCATGCTTGCGAAAAACATCAGCCAGCGCACTCAATTCTTCTTTTGTATAAACCGCACCAGATGGATTACATGGCGATGAAAATAAAAATGCTTTTGTTTTTGGTGTGATCGCTTTCTCTAAATCTTCAGCAGAAATTTTAAAATCATCTTCAGCTTTAGAACTTATTTCAACAACTTTTCCTTCAGCTAGTTTAACTAATTCTGAATATGTTACCCAATACGGAGTTGGAATAATTACTTCATCGCCTTTATCAACCAAAGCCAAAATAATATTTGCCAAACTTTGTTTGGCGCCTGTTGATACAACAATATTTTCAGGTTTATAGTCTAAATTATTATCGCGTTTAAATTTCTGGCAAACAGCTTCACGTAAATCAAGATAACCAGGCACAGGTGTATAATGGCTCCAGTTATCTTCTATTGCTTTTATAGCCGCATTTTTTATATGATCAGGTGTATCAAAATCCGGTTCACCCAAACTCAGATCAATCACATCAATTCCTTTCGCTCTGAGCTCTCTTCCGAGCTTTGCCATTTTTAAAGTTTCAGGCTCGTTAAATCTTTGTAATAAAGAAGATAGTTGCATTGCTTATTAAATTTTCGCGTGCAAAGATATGGTTGTGAATGAATGAATAATTAACAATGAAAAATTAATAATGAATAGTGAAGGCTTATTTTATTGATGTATTATAACTCATCATTTATAATTCGATTCTCCCGTCTTTCATGTGCAGGATGCGGTCGCTCATTTGCGCCATTTCTTCGTTGTGTGTAACAATTAAAAATGTTTGTTTGAATTTGTTACGCAGCTCAACAAATAATTCATGTAATTCT
>CAXSDU010000024.1:24630-29089 GCA_964236165.1 uncultured Parafilimonas sp.
GTAATTCTTTTGCATGAACAGAATCAAGATTGCCGGTTGGCTCATCAGCAAAAACAATTGCTGGTTTATTAATTAATGCGCGTGCAACCGCAACACGTTGCTGCTCTCCTCCACTTAATGCCTGTGGTTTATTATCAAGCCTGTCTTTTAATCCTAAAATGGTTAAGAGTTTTATAGCTTCCTGCTCTGTACTTTTTTTACTGTTGCCGGCGATCCATGATGGAATAGAAACATTTTCAAGCGCAGTAAATTCCGGAAGTAAATGATGAAACTGAAAAACAAAACCAATATGATGATTACGAAAGTCGGCCAGTTTTTTATTTTTTAATTGATGAAGCGCAACATCATTAAGAAAAATTTCGCCGCTGTCAGGCGTATCTAATGTACCAAGAATGTGCAATAATGTACTTTTTCCTGCACCAGATGAGCCCACAATGCAAACAATTTCTCCTTCGTTAATTTCAATATCAACACCTCTTAAAACGTCTAATGCGCCATACCGTTTTGTAATGTTTTGCGCTGTAAGCATGAATTATTAGTTATAATTAAAGCTTGTTCTGCTTCAACGAAGAAACAAAAACTTTCAGCAAAACTGCTGTTATTATAAGCGATTTGGAAATTTCGCTACAAAACTTACTTTTGCGCAAAATTCAGAAGGCTATGTTTTGGAGTTTAGAATTAGCAAGCTATTTAGAAGATGCCCCCTGGCCCGCCACAAAAGATGAACTAATTGATTATGCTATACGTTCAGGCGCCCCCATTGAAGTTGTGGAAAATTTACAGGAACTTGAAGATGAAGGTGAGGTTTACGAAAGCATTGAAGATATTTGGCCGGATTATCCAAGCCAGGAAGATTTTCTTTTTAACGAAGATGAATATTGATTAGTTCCGCATCCGTTTCTTTCAAAAATTTTATTACAGCAGATGCAAATTCCGGTGTTGCAGATGCATGATTATGATCGCCGGGACAAACTGCTTTTTCTGCGTTTGGAAATAAAGAAGCCAGTTCATCTGCTGAACCATTATCAACATCTTCTGTTCCATGTATTATCAACACAGGTATTTTAATTTTTGATAAAACTTCTTTTGGTGTTGATGGCTGATATTTTTGTAGTAAAGACAATGCTTTTTGATCCAAGCCTTGCTTTTGAACATTCTGCACCATTGCATGTAATTCAGGAACTGTATCTGCTGCTAAGGCATGATAAAAATTTATACGCCGCTGCCAGTTGGGATTTGTAAAATCTGAGCCCATTCCACCCAATACTGCCCGCTGTAAACTATTATCTAAAACAAGTAATCGTGCAGTTATTATAGAACCTCTTGAATAGCCAACAGCATAATAATTTTTTATGTGAAGATGTTTTAGGAGTGCCATAATATCTTTTGCTTCTGCATCATTTTGATATGCTTTGTCATAATGCGGTTTATCAGATTTTCCATTGCCGCGCAGATCAACCAAAATAACTTTAAAACCTTGTGCAATTAAACTATCATATAATGCAGTATGCTTCCATGAATTACTGTTTACAATAAAACCGTGTATCAGTAAAACCGGAAATCCATCACCATGCACTTCGTAATAAATTTTTATTCTGTCGAATGAAGAAATGTATCCTGAATCAGATTGAGCAAAAGATATTTTTACAAAAAATACCAGACACAAAAAGGCAAACAATTTTTTCATTGAAATATTTTTATTCTTCTTTCAAAAACAAATAACGGTAATCTGTTGGCGGATTAAATGTTTCTTTAATTGTTCTTGCACTTAACCAGCGATATAAATTTAATATACTTCCTGCTTTATCATTTGTGCCGCTGGCTCTTGCGCCGCCAAACGGCTGCTGACCAACAACTGCGCCCGTTGGTTTATCATTAATATAAAAATTACCGGCAGCGTTGCGCAATTTATCTGTTGCTAAAGCAATTGCATTTCTATCTTTTGAAATTATGCTTCCTGTAAGCGCATAAGGCGAAGTATTATTTACAAGTTCAATTGTTTCTTCAAACTTACTTTCATCATACACATAAATAGTAAGTACAGGACCAAATATTTCTTCGCATAAAGTAACATAGTTTGGATCTTTTGCTTCTATCACAGTTGGCTCAATAAAATAACCTTTTGATTTGTCATAATTTCCACCGGCAATAATTTCAGCATTAGGATCTTTTTTTGCATTTTCAATATAACCTGATATTTTATCAAACGATGTTTCATCAATTACAGCATTAATAAAATTGCTGAAATCTTCAACACTTCCCATCTTCATTGTTTTAATTTCATTAGCTAATTTTTGCTTGATTTCTTTTGCAAGATTAGAAGGCAAATAAGCTCGTGATGCAGCAGAACATTTTTGCCCCTGAAATTCAAACGCACCTCTTGCCAAAGCAGCAACAACAACATCAACATCCGCAGATTTATGCACAAGCACAAAATCTTTACCGCCGGTTTCGCCTACAATGCGCGGGTAAGATTTATACTTGCTCATATTAGCGCCAATTTCTTTCCAGATATTATTAAACACACCAGTGCTTCCTGTAAAATGTATGCCTGCAAAATCTTTATGTGAAAAACAAATTTTACCAAGCTCTTTTCCATCAACATAAATTAAATTAATAACACCATCCGGCAATCCTGCTTCTTTTAAAATACGCATGAACATTTGTGCCGAAAAAATTTGTGTGTGTGCAGGTTTCCAAACAACAACATTGCCGCACATGGCCGCACTTGTTGGTAGATTGCCGCCAATCGCTGTAAAATTAAATGGTGTAATTGCCAGCACAAATCCTTCCAGTGCGCGCCATTCTAAACGATTGTGCATGCCCGGCGCATTATTCGGTTGCGTTTTATATATCTCGCTTAAAAAATGAACATTGAAACGCAGAAAATCTATCAGCTCGCAGGCGCTGTCAATCTCTGCCTGGTAAGGATTTTTACTTTGTCCAAGCATTGTTGTACCATTCATGTGGTAACGATATTTTCCTGCCATAAGATCTGCAGCTTTTAAAAAGATATGTGCTCTATCTTCCCAGGGCATAGCAGTCCAGGCTTCTCTTGCATTTAAAGCTGCATCAATCGCCTGTTGTATATGTTCCTCGCCTCCTTCATGATAATAACCAAGTGTATAACTGATTTCGTGCGGCGGATGCAGTGCGGTTTTTTTTCCTGTGCGAATTTCTTCACTTCCAATATACATCGGCATATCAATTTCATTACTCTTTAATTCAGACAATACTTTTTTTAATTCTATTCTTTCAGCAGAACCCGGTATATAATTTAAAACGGGCTCGTTTGCCGGCATCGGATAAGAAAAATAACCAATGTTCATCTATAAAATTTTTACAAAGATAATTCAGCGTTTACAGTTTATAATTGTTGTTTGTGTTTATAGATTTTCACAAACCATTTTGATAATGCTATTAAAATATTAAATTGTATGTTGGTCTAATCATTAGTAAAAAATAAATAGTTTATGATACGAACACTTATTACAGCAGCTCTTACAACCGTATTTTTTTATACTGTAAACGCGCAAAAATTAACAACTGCTCAAGTTCAAAATCTTGTAAATAGTAAACATTATACTTTTCAGGCACACACAATGAATCAAACTTTCGGTCAAAAATATTTAACGCAAAACTATTTTTTACAGGTTGCAGATGATTCTCTTATATCATCTTTGCCTTATGTAGGTGTAGCATATACGGCACCCATAAATTCTGCAGATGCAGGTTATAATTTTGTATCAACAAATTTTGATTATGCAGTTACTGAAAAGAAAAAGAACAGTTATCAAATAACAATACATACTAAGAATAGAGTTAATACTGCAGATTTTATACTGACAGTTTATAATAACGGACGTGCATTTTTACAAGTTAATAGTTTTCAAGAAGAGCCTATATCTTATAATGGATATTTAAAATAATTTTATAATAATTCTTCTCTGGATTTTTTTGGAAGTGATTGTACAATTAAATTATACGAATCATCAATTACTTCTTTTATTAATGCAGAAGAAATTGTTCCGTCAATAATAACTGTGTTCCAATGTTTTTTATTCATGTGATAACCTGGTATAATTGCATCATATTGTTCACGCAGTTCAATAGCTTTTTCCGGTTCGCACTTTGCATTAAACTGTAAAGGATTTGCGTTAAGTGAAACCAGCAGAAATATTTTGTTCATCACTTTAAAAACAAGCGTTTCTTCACCAAACGGAAAATCTTCTTCCGTTGCTTTTTTTAAAAGACAATATTCACGCAATGTTTCTATATTCATATTTAAAAATAATCAACTATTAGTTTCTTATATAAATTATCAATTTCATAATCAGTTTTATTTTTTCTTATTATGATATTTGGTAATGGAATATTGTTAAAACCAAAAGTTGTTTGTAAGTAATAAAGTTTTTAATTGATTATCATATAATGATAATAAACCTAATTTTTCTAATCC
>CAXSDU010000024.1:29099-39222 GCA_964236165.1 uncultured Parafilimonas sp.
TTTTAATTGATTATCTTGGCTTAATCTTTTTATAATTATAAAAATTATTTACATGAAAAAAAGAATGCTTTATTTTTTGCCGATATTGTTTGTTATGGCATTTGCATCCTGCGTTTCAAAGAAACAATTATTAGACGCGCAAATGCAGACACGTTCTTTACAAAACGATAGTGCGTTAATGGTTTCTAAAATTGCAGACCAGCAAGCTTCCATCAACAAATTGCAGGCAAGCCTTGATGCACTTAATCAGCAAAACGCACAATTAAATAATCAAAATAGTAACACACAAGGCCAGGTAAGTTCTTTGCAACAGAATTTACAGGCACAACAAAAACGTTTGCAGGATTTACAAAATCTGCTTGATCAGCAAAAAAATAAAGCAGCAGAATTAAGAAATAAAATGAAGGCTGCTTTGGTTGGATTTAACGATAGTGATCTTACCATCACACAAAAAAATGGTAAGGTATATGTTAGTCTTAGTGAGAAATTTTTATTTCCTTCAGGCAGTGCCGTAGTAAATGATTCCGGCAAAATTGCATTAGGTAAACTCGCAAATGTTTTAATATCTAATCCTGATATTTCTGTTGATATTGAAGGACACACAGATTCAATTCCTATCCGCGGAAAGTTTGAAGATAACTGGGCATTGAGCACCGCACGTGCATCAAGCGTGGTAAGAATATTAGTGAATAATTATAAAGTTGATCCAACAAAAGTTATTGCTTCGGGTCATGCATGGTACGATCCAGTTGATACAAACAGCACGCCAGAAGGAAGAGCGAGAAATCGCAGAACAGAGATTATTCTTTCTCCTAATTTGGATGAGTTATATAAGTTGATGGACCAATAAATTGTTCATAAATTATATTACATGGTTTATAGTTAATAGCAGAGAAATCTTTTACCATAATCCATGAACGATTTTTTATCAGTTATAAATTCTATCAATTACATCTTTAAACTTTTCTAACACTACTTTTCTTTTTAAACTCATTTTCGGTGTCATCTCACCGGAATCAAGGCTCCATTCTTCAGGTAAGAGCTCAAACTTTTTTATTTGTTCTACATGATTGAATTGTTGGTTTAATTCATCCACCACTGATTTATATTTTTTTATTACTTCATCAATTTTTATCGCAGTTTCATTTGTAGTAAAAACAAGATTATGTAACTGCATCCATGTTTTTAAATAACTGAACGATGGAACAATTAAAGCACTTACAAACTTTTTTCCTTCGCCAACAATCATTATTTGCTCTATAAAAGGACTGCCTTTAAAAACATTTTCCAAAGCCTGCGGTGCAACATATTTACCACCACTTGTTTTAAAAATTTCTTTTTTGCGATCTGTAATTTTTAAAAATTTATCGTCAATCCAAACACCTATATCTCCGGTATGCAACCAGCCATCAATTACCGTTTCAGTAGTAAGATCAGCGCGTTTATAATAACCTTTCATAACTGTTGAACCACGCACGCAAATTTCCCCGTCATCAGCAAGTTTTACTTCTATGCCATTTATGATTGGTCCTACAGTTCCAATCATATTATCTTCCGTCGAGCTCCAGCGGTTTAATGAAATTACCGGACTGTTTTCTGTTGGTCCGTAACCTTCGTATACAGGAATTTTTGCTGCATTAAAAATACGCAGCAACTTAATCTGGCAGGCAGCACCACCGGTAATTATAAATTTAACATTGCCACCTAACGCTTCTCTCCATTTACTAAACACCAGCTTATTTGCAATGGCAAGTTTTATTTTGTATGATAATGCTTTTGCTGCTGGTGTATCGTATTGTTCTGCAACTTTTACACTCCAAAAAAATAATTGTTTTTTAATGCCTTTTAATTGGCTGCCGGCTGTCATAATACGTTCAAAAACTTTTTCCAGTAAACGTGGCACAGTAGCAAATCCATCAGGCTTAACTTCTTTTAAATTAGCGCCAATTGTTTCCAAACTTTCTGCATAATAAATTCCATTGCCGCTAAACAAATAAACATAGGTTATGCATTTTTCAAAGATGTGATTGAGCGGTAAAAAGCTTAATATTTTATAACCTGGTTCATCACGAAAAGGAAAACTTTGCTTGCCATACATTACATCAGTATAAATATTTTTATGCGTAAGCATAACACCTTTTGGCGTGCCTGTTGTGCCCGAAGTATAAATAATAGTTGTAAGATGATCGGGCCTAATTTGATTTCTTAATTCGTTTAATTTTTGCTTTGATGTTTCTGTTGCCAGTGCTGAAACAATGGTCCAATTATCAGCACCTTCTATTTCATCAAAAGAAAATATTTTTTTTAAAGATGGAACTGCCGGTTTAATGCTTTGTATTTTATCCAACAACTCTTTACTGCCTACAAAAACGTATTTTACTAATGCGTCATTTAATATAAACTGAATTTCGTTTACGCTTGTAGTTGGATACAGCGGAACCAATATAGCGCCCGTTTGCTGCACAGCTAAATCTGTAAAAATCCACTCCGGACGATTATTACTAATGATCGCAATTTTATCTGTGCCTTCATCACTAAAATCATTTGCACTTACACCAAGCTCAATTAAACCTGCACTGAATTGATCAACAATTTTCTTTACTTCAGCTGTACCATAGCTTTTCCACTCACCGTTCACTTTTGCATTCAGCATATCGGTTTTTGGAAAATGTTGCAACTGGTGTTCTAAACAATCGAAGAGACGTTTTACTTCCATGTGAAATATCAATCGTTAAAAATAAAAATACAATATTAGATCAGATCAAAATGTCAAATATCTTTTAATAACCTGCAGCCATTCCATCTTTTCTTGCATCGGAAGCTCCATAATAAACTTTATGTTCAGCATCATAACGAATACATTGATAGCCGCCATAATTGCCGGGTTCTTCAAACGCAACTTTATGCCCCCATTGCATTAATGTTCTTATTGTTTCAAATGAAAATCCTGATTCAAGATAAATAATTCCAACACCACTATTTTTAGTTCCTGTTGGCTCTGATGAACCCTGGTGATCTATGCGTGGCGCATCGCCGGCTTCCTGCGCATTCATTCCAAAATCAATCATGTTCATTAATATTTCAACTTGCCCCATTGGCTGAAAAGCGCCGCCCATTACACCAAAACTCATGTAAGGTTTATCATCTTTTGTAACAAAGGCAGGAATGATTGTATGAAAAGGGCGCTTATGCGGCGCATAAGAATTGTTCTTTCCTTCTTCCAATGTAAAAAGCCTGCCGCGGTTTTGCAATACAAAACCTAAACTATCCGGTACAACGCCGCTGCCAAAAACCAAATAATTACTTTGTATTAATGATACCATATTGCCTGCAGAATCTGCAACTGTTAAGTAAATTGTTTCGCCATTTTTTATTAAGGAATCGCCTGCAGTAAAATTATCTGATGCTTTCTGCGATTGAATTAATTTTCTTCTTTCATCAGCATATTTTTTTGATATCAGTTCATTAACCGGAATCTTTGCAAATGCAGGATCAGCATAATATTTTGCACGGTCTTCATAAGCGAGTTTTTTTGCTTCAACAAAAAGATGAATATGTTCTGCACTTCCATATTGAATTTTACTAAAATCAAAACCCTCTAAAATATTAAGCATTTGCAAAACAGCAATACCTTGTCCGTTAGGTGGCAATTCCCATACACGATAACCGCGATAAGTTGTTGAAACAGGATCAACCCAAGTTGCGGAATCATCAGCAAAATCTTTATAAGAAAGATAACCATCGCTTTTCTTCATAAATGCATCGATGGTTTTTGCGATATCACCTTTATAAAAAACATCGCGGCCACCAACTGCAATTTTATTTAATGTATTTGCGAGCTGAACATTTTTAAATATATCTCCACGTTTTGGCGGCTTATCATTTGGATAGTATAACTGAACAAAATTTTTATTGTTTGAACTTGTTTGATAAGCTTCATTAAAATAATAGGCTGCTTCATCAGCTAATGGAAAACCATTACGCGCATAATCAATTGCGGGCGCAAAAATTTGCTGCATATTTAATTTACCGAATTTATCATGTAATGCAAACCAACCATCAACACAACCCGGAACAGAAACCGGCATAACGCCATACGTTGGAATTGATGTTAATCCTTTCTTTTTAAATTCATTCTGCGTTAATGCGTAAGGTGAATGACCGGATGCATTTAATCCATATAATTTTTTTGTTTTTGCATCATACACAATTGCAAAAAAATCACCACCAATACCATTCATTTCCGGTTCAACAACACCAAGCACTGCGTTTGCTGCAATAGCTGCATCAATTGCATTGCCGCCTTGTTTTAAAATATCAATCGCAGCTTGCGTTGCCAAAGGATGACTGGTGCAAGCCATTCCATGTTGCGCAATAACTTCTGAGCGCGTAGCAAAAGTTTTTCCAATGAGACGATCCTGTGAAAAGATATTTATAATAAAAAAAAGAAAACTCAAACAGATAAGCACTAGTTTCATGTATGCTGTATTATGTTGAATAATTAAACAATATAGAAATTAAATTAACGTGCGCTCAGGATAATATAATTACCGTTGGACTTCTTCTCACCCTTTCTCTCTTAGGGAGAAAACTTATTTCTACTTTATAATCTTTTCTTATTTCTACTTTTAACGTTTCTTGAAGAGTATACTGAAAGACAGTTTGAAAAGGAACTGTTTATTTATTCCATGAAGTATAATAAGTCAGCAATATTTAATAACAGGTTAAATAAAAAGTTGCAAATTTTAAGATAGATGCAGCCAAGTTACAAACTTCGCCGAGGCATAGATAACATCCATGCTTTAGTAATAGAATAATGCAATACCTGTTACATAACAATTGATAATATTAAGCATGGCTTTAAAAAATAGTAATTCTTGTATTAGTTGATTTGCCGTTTGTTATACATGAAATAACATACATTCCAGATGCAAGACCTGTTGTATTGATTTGTGTAATATGGCTGGTTGAACTACCTTTTTTTACAGGGCTGCCATTAACAGAAAATAATTTCCAATCACATTTAGCAGTGCTGTTGTTTACAATATTGATTTGTTTACCCGCAGCATTGTAAAAGGCAACAATACTATTATTATCGCTTCGTTGTAATTTCAGCACCTTTGAATAAGTAACACTTCCATCTTTATCCGTTATCTGCAGTCTGTAATAATTTTCTGTGTTGCTTACTGCATCACAGCTAAAATTATAAGTAATATTATTCGTTGCCTTTATTGTTCCTGCAGGTGAAAACGCAATTCCATTTATGCTTTTTTGTACGGTGTAATAATCAGTAGTATTTTGCCCGGTTGCCACCATCCAGCTTAACACATCTTTACTACCGCTTGTTTTACCGGTAAAGGAAAGCAGGTTAACTGCTAAAACCGCGTTGGTTATTTTGCAAAGCTCAAATCCAAGAGTAATGTCATTATTGCTTGCTGATAAATATATAGCCGAGTTGTAATTAATAAATTTAAAATCGTTACTCAAGCTGGAAACCGGATTTGTAGTGTTGGTTAGTGTAATAGGTTTTGTTCCGGTTGTACTGCCATCTGATTGCCACACTGCATAATTGTAGCTGGTGCCTAACACCAAATATAATTCACCGTTAAAAATACCGGCAAAGTTGGAATTATAAAGGCCTGTTTTAACAGATATAGTACCTGCTTCAGTACCATCTGTTCTCCATAATCCGGCGAAATCGCCACCGGCTGAAAAATATAGAAATCCATTATAAATAATATTTTTGAAAGGAACACTGCCTTCAGTGCCAGGTGTAATATCTTTTACGATGTGTGTGCCTGCAGCTGTTCCGTCTGTTTTAAATAATTCATTGCCATGTGCATCATCAGTTGCTGAAAAATACAATTCATTATTATATACCTGCAGATAATTGGGTGAACCGTTGCCATATATTCCGGAGCCGTCTGAAGCAAGATTGATTACAATGTGTGTACCTGCTGCGGTGCCATCTGTTACCCATAACTCACCACCATAAATGTTATCATCACCACTGAAATACATCTTGTTTTTATATACTGCATAGTTGCTGCCAAAAACACCGGGAACAAAACCATTATTGGTTGAACCATAGACCAGCATTGTACCTGACACAGATCCATCACTTTTCCACAGGCCATAACCAGCGCCTGTACCATCATCACCTATAAAATAAATATTACTATTATAAACAGCAAAATCGGTAAAGCCATTAAACAAATCAATATAATTATTTCTAACAACAACGGTTCCGGCCACAGTGCCGTCTGATGCATACAGCCTGCGTTCTCCGTTTATATCGTTTGCCATAAAAAATAATTTATCGTTTGCAACCGTAAATGCACGTGGAAACGAACCGGTGCTCCCGGTATAAATGTCCTTAAATAATTTAGTACCGGCCACCGTTCCATCGCTTACCCAAAGTTCATAATCGTTACCACCGTTGTTGTAACCAAAATATACTTTATTATGATAAGCAATAATATCAGCAATGTTGCTTAAATCTCCCGTTGAAGGCGTAAGTTTTATTGTGCCTGCTTCTGTACCTGTTGTTAGCCATAGGCCATAACCACCACCATTACCATTTGCAAGAAAAAAAAGTTTTCCATTTACAATATTAAAATCGAATGGATAAGAACTGCTGAGGCTGCCATCATTATTAATATCCTTTACCACCTGTAATGTTTGTGCAGAAGTATTGGCAAAAAAAAGTGTATGTATCGAAATAATAATAAGTAAAGTTTTAAGAACAGTTGATTTGTACAATTGATTCATGGCGTGTGATTTTTAAAATTTTATTATTAAGTTGTTAGCCGGTGTAATGTAAGTTAAGGAATGCAAATCAGGATTAGTGTAAACGATTACCAGATTAAGAATGGATAAATTTTTTACATGCAATAATAAAATCATTTTCTTTTATGTGGCAACGTAGTCTTCGTTAAGAGCTTTATGCAAAGCCACGAAACCCTGCGTTATTTCAGTTCTTAATAGAACAAAATGTTTTGCTTGTTGCACTTCATAAAAGCTTGCGCTGCCATGTTCATAATCTCTACAATTATTTATTAATTTATATGCTCCATGAATAGAATTAAGATGTATATAATTTAGCTTCTGTAAAAAGAAATGTTTGTTGTCTATACTTTTTGCGTCAAAGCTTTCTTCAAACACTTTGTGTAATTGTCCTTTAGCTTTTTCCTTTTTAGTTACAGCAGTTTTTAATTGTTCAGGTATGTTTGAAAGTAGCCATTTGTTTGGTTGCTTAAAACAATAAAAGTTACAAACTTTGCCGATGGTTGCATGTTTGGTATAAAATTTACAGCACTATTAAAAACTATTTATGAAAACACTTTTGTATGCTTTTACTGCTTCCGCATTGTGCTGCTGCATGGCATGTAACAATGGCAATCAATCTAAAGACAGTATAGATTCTGCAAAGCAAGAAAATAAATCTATTGATAGCGCCACAATGAATGGCACTAAAAAAGACAGTTTAGACGATGATAAGAATTTTATGGTAAAAGCTGCCAGCGGCGGCTTGTTGGAAGTAGCACTTGGGAAAACTGCACTTAAAAACGCCGCATCTGAAAAAGTAAAAAACTTCGGGCAAATGATGATAACCGACCATTCAAAAGCAAATAAAGAATTGGTGGCGCTGGCTAAAACTAAAAATATTGCAGTGCCTTCTGTGCCCGGTAATGATGAACAGGAAAAAATTGATAAGCTGCAAAAAGAACAGGGAAAAGATTTTGATAAAGATTATGTTAGTATGATGATTGATGACCACAAAAACGATATAAAAGAATTCCAGGACGAAGTTGATAATGGAAAAGATCCAGGTATAAAAGCATTAGCCCAAAAAACTTTACCTGTTTTAAAAAAACATCTTGATCATATACAGGCTATTGATAGCGTGATGAAGAAGTAAATGCTTAAGTTTCGGTAAATGATTAGCAGGTTGCGACTATTGATGCGGCAGAATTGTACACTTTACCAGAAGACAAAACACTTTGCTGAGCTGGGAATACACAGTTATGTAATAAAGAACCTATTAAGACAGAAGGCAGAAAATCTAAAATTTATGATTTTTCAAAGAAACCATCCCCAGTACGAAAACGTATTTTAGCCTTCTATCATTCAATAAAAACCTTTATTTATGAAGAGCATTTTTTTCGCTTGTTTCCTTGTTGTTAGCAGTGGAATTTTTGCACAGGATAAAACGTGCAATTTATGGCTGGGCAACAGCTCTGACTCAACCAATAGCATTAAGCAGTTTGCTGAAAAATACCTGGAGATACAAACCAAACTCCAGCCTTCCGAAACAAATATTATCCTGGAGATGAAAGACGATAACCAGCTGGCACAAATTAAAATATGGCTAAAGCCAAAAAAGATGCTGGTTAGCGGCGCTATGGCAACCTTTTATACTGTCAGCTCTTTTAAAATTGTTTCCCTGTCTGATAAAATAAATGCGCTTTATACTGCGCTTGCCGGTAGAGTGCAGGCTTGTACCACGCAAACCACAGCAATGAATACTACGTTTGGAAATGATAAAATGTTTGTAGAAAGAAACAGCGGTGGCTTTGGCAACAAAGGCTTAGCTATGTCTACGTTAACAGTTACTGCGCAGTGATTTTGATGGTTGGTGTTTGTAGGCTGAAAGTTATTCCACTTGTTGCAAACCGGAGATTTGTTTACGTTGATATAGCTTGTAGACTAAGCCAAACAATTTCACATTCTAGGCTGAACTGAAGTATCCAAACATTTCGCCGCGCTTAAGTTCATTAATAGTTTTCACCGTCAAGAAAGGCGGCCAGGTCATTCAATTCTTTTTCCCAACCTTCTTTATGCGGCAAAATACCTTCTTCATCTTTAAAATTGGTTTGAAGAATATGTATGTTGCTGCCATCACCTTCTGTTGTAAATGTTACGCTTAATTTGTAGGAAGCGTTTTTAATTTCATCATTGGAAAATTCCCAGTTCCAGCTATATACAAGGTTCTTATTTTTTAAAACTTCTTCGTACTCACCTGAAATTACTAGGCCGCTGCTAAAAACATATTTAACTGCGCCGCCTGGCTTTATATCATTTGTTACTTCTATTAATGAATTATGCATGGGCTTCCACCACTTTTTTAATTGTTCAGCATCCGTCCATGCGGCAAATAGTTTTTCCGTTGTTTGATTATAGTCTTTACTTACTACCAGTTCAAGATTATTGTCCATATTTCAATTTATACTACAACAACAGCTTTTACAGTTTGTTGTAGTAACACACAAAATTTACAGGTTTTTATTTCACTAATACCAGCGTAGTCATACAGCGCAAATCCTGAACATTAGTGGTTTTCACCGGTTCGGCAAGCGTTAATGGAAACATATTTAATACTGCTTCTACAAAAGATTTGGTTAGCAGGAACCGGTCTGTACCATCTGGTAATGAAAACCTTCCGCCTCCAAGCGGCAATATTTTATTTTCAATCCCAATGTCAGAAGCTGTCCTGATAAAAAGGCTGCCGCCTGGCTTCAATACACGGTTTAGTTCTGAAAACATCTGCAAAAAATCTTCTTTGTTTTCTGCGAAATGAAGCACCGTACTACAGATAATATGGTGGAATAATTCGTTTTGAAAAGGCAGTGATTGAACAGGCGCACAGTGTAACTGGGTTTGTTTAAGTGAAGGATAAATTTCTGATAAATTATTAATGGCATTTTTGTCGGTATCAACCGCATAAATATCAAAGTCAGGTTGCAACACAAACCAGGAAATATTTCTGCCACCACCGCAGCCTGCATCCAGTAATTTACCTCCCTCTTTATACCTGCCTTTTAGTATCTGGTCAATAAGATAGATGTCTGTATTAATGATATGATTTAATTCTCCGGGAAGCATACCCGAAGCTAAGCGAAGTTTGCAACTTCACTTTTTTATATTGAAGTTTTAAACTTTTTTATTGTGTTGTTAAGGATAACAAAAGTTATAAGCTTTAGAATAGATGCGGCGAAGTTGCAAACTTTGCTGAGACACCCGAATACTTCGCTAAGCTTGGGACATTGCGGGAAGCAAAAGAAGCTTAAAACAACTCTTCCTGCGGCGGCCTTATACCTTGTAATCTTATATAAATTGTAGT
>CAXSDU010000025.1:0-38972 GCA_964236165.1 uncultured Parafilimonas sp.
TTGGCGGCGGGCCAACAGGTGTTGAACTAAGCGGCGCTATTGCAGAAATGCGCAAGTATATTTTGCCAAAAGATTATCCCGAATTAGATTTTTCTAAAATGAAAATTTATTTAATTGAGGGAAGCCCGAAAACACTTGGTGCTATGAGCGAAAAGAGCAGTGAAGAAAGCCGGAAATATTTAACCAATCTTGGTGTTGAAGTAAGAACCGGAACTGTTGTAAAAGATTACGATGGAGCAGCGGTAATGCTTTCAACAGGTGAAACTATTCAGTCAAACACAGTGATTTGGGCAGCCGGAATTAAAGGCAATGTACCTGCAGGTATTGACGCATCATTAATTGTAAAAGGTGCAAGAATAAAAGTTGACCGCTATAATAGAATTGAAGGCACTGATAATATGTATGCAATTGGTGATGTGTCGTACATGGAAACGGTAAAGTATCCCCATGGTCATCCGCAGTTGGCAAATGTTGCAATTAACCAGGGAAAAAATCTTGCACTTAATTTAAAACATCAGTCAAACGGTAAAAAACATTTGCAGACAGAATTTGAATATCATGATAAAGGCACGCTAGCAACAGTAGGCAGAAATCTTGCTGTTGCAGATCTTAAACCTAACCTGCATTTTGGCGGATGGATTGCCTGGTTAATATGGATGAGCCTTCACCTTATGCTGATATTGGGCGTAAAAAATAAACTGCAGATTTTTATAAACTGGTTATACAAATATTTTACGTTCGATTCTAATTTAAGAATAATTATGAAAACAAATTATAAGTATAATAATTCTGAGAAATGAACAGTTCATCTTTAGTAAAAAATTCTCTACCCGAAACTATTTATCAGCAAACAAATAAATAATTATACAAATCATGGAGAAAAAATTACAAAACCAGATTGCAATTATTACAGGCAGTAGCAGCGGAATCGGTGAAGCCTGCGCCAAAGGATTAGCAGAAGCAGGTGCAAGTGTAGTAGTAAATTATCCTGTTGCTGCAGCAAAACAAATGGCAGACGATGTGGTTAATGCAATTACATCAGCAGGTAATATTGCAATAAGTTATCAGTGCGATGTAAGCAAAGAAGATGAAGTAATAAAAATGTTTGCAGATACAATTATAAAATTTGGAACGGTTGATATTTTAATAAATAATGCAGGTTTGCAGCGCGATGCGCATTTTGTTGATATGACGCTTGAACAATGGAATTATGTTTTAAGTATAAATCTTACCGGGCAATTTTTATGTGCGCGTGAAGCAATAAGAGAATTTTTAAAACGTGGTGTTGATGAAAGCCGCAGCAAAGCAGCAGGAAAAATAATTTGTATGAGCAGTGTGCACGAAGTAATTCCATGGGCTGGTCATGCAAATTATGCAGCGAGTAAAGGCGGCATTATGCTGATGATGAAAACCATTGCACAGGAATATGCACCAAAAAAAATCCGCATTAATAGTATTGCGCCGGGCGCTATTCAAACACCAATAAATAAAGATGCATGGGATACAGCAGCGCACCTGCAAAATCTTTTAAAACTTATTCCACAAAAAAGAATTGGTAAGCCTGAAGATATTGCAAACGCTGCAGTGTGGCTTTGCAGCGATGATTCAGATTACGTAAATGGAACAACTTTATTTGTTGATGGTGGTATGACTTTATATCCTGGTTTTGAAGACAACGGATAATTATGAATGAAGAAATAAAACGTTTAGAAGACAAAGCCTGGAAACAATGGGGACCTTATGTTAGCGACAGGCAATGGGGAACAGTGCGTGAAGATTACAGCGCAAATGGTGATGCGTGGAATTTTACAACGCATGATATGGCACGCAGCAAAACATATCGCTGGGGCGAAGAAGGTATAGCAGGTATCAGTGATGATAAGCAGTTTCTTTGTTTTGCTGTTTCCTTGTGGAATAAAAAAGATCCAATACTTAAAGAAATATATTTTGGTTTAAGCAACCGGCAGGGCAATCATGGGGAAGACGTAAAAGAATTGTACTATTATTTAGATGCAACACCTACGCATTCTTACATGAAGATGTTGTATAAATATCCGCAAAGCGAATTTCCTTATAAGCAGTTAATTAATGAAAATGCAAAGCGCAATAAGTTTGAGCCGGAGTTTGAATTGATTGATACCGGCATTTTTAATAACGATGAATATTTTGATGTATTTGTTGAATATGCAAAGGCAAGCGAAACGGATATACTTATAAAAATAACTACACATAACAGAAGTGATCAGGAAGCTGTTATAAATATTTTGCCAACACTTTGGTTTCGCAATACGTGGAGCTGGGGTTATGATGAAGAAAAACCATTATTAAGTATTGCTGATGATGAAAGTATTTGTGTGCATCATAAAATTTTAGGCGATTATAATTTATATGTGCAAGAGCAGGGTGAAATTTTATTCTGCGAGAATGAAACCAACATTCAGCGTTTGTACAATACAGAAAATAAACATCCATATACAAAAGATGGAATCCACAATTATATCATACAAAAAAATGCAAATGCAATAAATACAAATGCAGGAACAAAGGCTGCCATAAATTTTGATGTTACCATCGGTCCAAAACAAAATAAAACTTTTTGCCTGCGGCTTTGTTCAGGTACAAATAAAAAACCGTTTATAGATTTTGAAAAAGCTTTTTCAGCAAGAACAAATGAGGCAGAATCATTTTATAATACAATACAAAAAGATTTAAATTATGATGATGCACGCTTGGTACAACGCCAGGCTTTTGCCGGCATGTTATGGAACAAGCAATTTTATTATTATGATATTCCGCAATGGTTGAATGGTGATCCTGCACAACCAGCACCGCCGGAAGAAAGATTTGATGGGCGCAATCACAACTGGCTTCATCTTAATAACCATGATATTATTTCAATGCCCGATAAATGGGAATATCCATGGTATGCTTCCTGGGATCTTGCTTTTCATTGTATAACATTTTCTGTAATAGATGCAGCATTTGCAAAAAAACAATTATTGGCGCTTACGCATGAATGGTACATGCAACCAGTGGGTCAGTTGCCTGCATATGAATGGTCATTCAGCGATGTTAATCCTCCGGTGCATGCCTGGGCTACATGGCGTGTATATAAAATCGATGAAAAAAATAATGGTAAAGGTGATGTTCAGTTTTTAGAAACTGTTTTTCATAAGCTGCTTTTGAATTTTACATGGTGGGTAAATCGCAAGGACGCAGAGAATAATAATATTTTTGAAGGTGGATTTTTAGGGCTTGATAATATTGGTGTTTTTGACCGCAGTAAACCTTTGCCCGGTGGCGGTTATATTCAGCAAGCTGATGGCACAAGCTGGATGGCGATGTATGCTTTAAATCTTATGCGTATTGCGTTAGAGCTTGCAATGTACAACCCTGTTTATCAGGATATGGCAACAAAATTTTTTGAACATTTTTTATACATAGCTTCAGCAATAAACAGCATGGGCGCAGGCGCAATGGGTTTATGGGATGAGGAAGATCAATTCTTTTATGATGTATTAAAAATGCCTGATGGAAGTGCAAAAAAATTAAAAGTGCGCAGCATGGTTGGGCTTATTCCATTGTTTGCAGTAGAAGTAATAGATCATGAGTGCATGAAAAAGTTGCCTTTGTTTTATGAAAGATTAAATTGGTTTTTAGATAACCGTCCGCAGCTTGCAAATCTTGTTTCGCGCTGGCAGGTAGAAGGTGTTACGCAAAAGCATTTATTAAGTTTATTACGCGGGCATCGCATGAAAAAAATATTACATCGTATGCTGGATGAATCTGAATTTTTAAGTGAGCATGGTGTACGCGCTTTATCAAAATATTATAAAGATCATCCTTACGAAATAAATGTTGATGGAGATATGGCAAGAGTTGATTATACGCCGGGCGAATCAACCACAGATATGTTTGCAGGTAACAGCAATTGGCGCGGACCAGTTTGGATGCCGGCAAATTTTTTAATTATAGAAAGCCTGCAACGCTTTCATTATTATTATGGTGATGATTTTAAAGTTGAATGCCCAACCGGCAGTGGAAATTATATAACGCTTGAACAGGTTGCAGAACTTTTAACGGAACGTCTTTCCAAATTATTTTTATTGAATGATGAAGGCAGGCGCACTGTGTTTGGTGACTATGAAAAGATGCAAACCGATCCGCATTTTAAAAACTATCTTTTATTTTACGAATATTTTCACGGTGATAGCGGAAGAGGCGTTGGTGCTTCTCATCAAACAGGATGGACAGGTTTAATTGCAAAATTATTGCAGCCAAGAAGAAAGAAATAAAGGTCGAATATTTTAAAACCTAATCATAGTATAAATAAAAAAGCCGGTTACTTACCGGCTTTATAATACTTTAATAAAAATTATAAACTTATTTTTTCTACCTTAAATTTAAGAACACCATTAGGCGCATTTACTTCTGCAATTTCGCCTTTTTGTTTACCTAATAAACCTTGCCCGATTGGCGATGAAACAGAGATTTTATTTTCTTTAAGATCAGCTTCTTTCTCACCAACAATCTGGTAGGTTACTGTTTTTTTTGTTGCCACGTTGGTAATTGTAACCTTAGTTAAAATAGAAACTTTACTGGTATCAATTTCGCTTTCATCAACAATTCTTGAAATAGCGATTTGTGTTTCCAGCAAAGCAATTTTTGCTTCCAGCATTCCCTGTGCTTCCTTGGCAGAATCGTATTCCGCATTTTCCTTTAGGTCGCCTTTTTCACGTGCTTCGCCAATGGCTCTTGAGGCTGCCGGCCTGTCAACAGACTTCATGTGTTGCAATTCCTGCCGCATTTTTTCAAAGGAATCCTTTGAAACGTACATAACATCAGTCATAGTAATAGCTTTTAAGAGATAAAAAAAATACAACGCCACACAATTAATGCAGCGTTGCACTATACAAATATAGAAAATTGATTTTAAAAAAAGATTTATATAAGCCAAAAAACCTGCGATTTAAAAGCTTCTTTCGCTGGAAAAAAGCTATATGTATTGGCTGATTATAGATAATATCATAACACTCCTTTTGCATTTAATTTATCCAAAACAATTTTAGCCATTTTAAAAAAAGCTTCATGACTATAACCTGCAATATGTGGTGTAATAATTACATTTTTTCTTTGATATAAATTTTGAAGTTGTAATTTTTCTTCGTCAGAATAAGTATCCAATTTTTCATTTTCCAGCACATCAATTCCTGCTGCACTGATTAAATTATTTTCTAGCGCATTTATTACAGCATTTGTATAGGTGATTTTTCCTCTGCATGTAGTTAAGAAAACAGGCTTGCGCTCAAGCTGTTTAAAAAATAAATCATTTGCATAATGAAGTGTTTCTTTTGTTAACGGAAGATGCAAACTAATCACATCTGCATAACGAACAATTTGTTCAGGTTGAGCTTCATGTATATAACCTTTTGCAAAACCAAATTTAAATTTATCATGCGCAAGCACCGTGCAATCGAACGGTGCTAATAATTTTGCAAATGCTGAACCTGTATTTCCATAACCCAAAATACCAACTGTTTTTCCGCTTAATTCTGTTCCGCGGTTAGCATCACGAATCCATAAACCTTGTTTTATTTCTTCAAAACTGCTGGTAATGTTGTTCATTAAATTCAATAGCAAACCCAGGGCATGCTCAGCAACTGCATTACGATTTCCTTCAGGACTACTTACACAAAAAATATCTTTTTTTTCAGCATATGCTACATCAATTAATTCCATTCCGCTACCTAATCTTGCTATCCATTTTAGTTCGTTTGCTTTATCAATTAATGCTTTATCAATTTTTAATCTTGTAGTTAAAACAATGCCGTTTACATTATCGATTAATGCTTCTGCTTCTTCATACGTAACGGCGGGAATATATAAAATTTCATAGCCTCTTGCTTTTAATTCATCTAATAAATAAGAATGGACTTTGGCAGTAACAATAACTTTTTTCTTTATCAATGGTTTCATCTAAAATTTTTTTATTGTTATATCGTAACAATGCCAGTGTATGAATTGTTGAATATAAACATAGAAATACGAATATAACATTGCGCATCTTTATTACATCAACATACTTATTTGCAATAAATACTTGTTGTTTGTTATTTTATTATTGCTTTCTGTTTGAATTTTTTGCTATTCATGCAAAACATAATAAATAATTGATTTAAATTTTATATTGCTGCGATAATTATTCAATTAAAATTTATGCTGAAAAAATTATACGCCTTGTTATTTGTTATTGCATTATCACAGTGTTGCTTTGCACAGATTAAGCCGGCAATTTTTGCTGAAGGAATAATTTCAACCGGCGATTATGAAACGCATCCTGCATTTTCTCCTTCAGGTGATACTTTGTTTTTTTTAAAATGTTTGCCTGATGCAAATTTTTGTACTATCTGCTTTTCTTATAAAAAAAATAAAGTTTGGTCTAAACCGGAAGTTGCACCTTTCTCAGGAAAATATACCGATGTTGATCCTTTTATAAACAGGGATGGAAACGCAATTTATTTTGCTTCTAACAGACCGGTACATGAAGGCGATTCTGCAAAACAGGATTGGGATATTTGGAAAGTAGAGCGCAAAAATTTAACGTGGTCGGCGCCGGTTCATTTAGATAGCCCGGTCAATTCTTCTGCAAGTGAATATTTTCCAACTATTGCAGACAATGGTAATTTTTATTATGGTTCTTCAAGAAGCGGCGGAAAAGGTGGCGCAGATATTTATGTTTGCAAATTCATCAATAATAAATATGCAGCGCCTGAAAATTTAGGTGATTCAATAAATACCGTAGACAACGAGTATGAACCATTTATTTCTCCCGATGAATCTTATATGATTTTTATGGCAACGCGCCCTAAAGGCTTAAGCAATGCAGATTTTTATATCAGCTATAATAATAATAGTATATGGACAAAAGCAAAAAAATTGCCGGAACCAATAAATTCTGATGCAACGGAATGGGGCGGAAAAGTTACCAGAGATGGAAAATATTTTTTCTTTGGCAGCAACCGAAATAAAATAATTGATGTACTGCCCAACAAAGAAGATATGTTTCAATATAAAAAAAGATTACATAGCACAGGTAATGGTTTAGGTGATATTTATTATGTAAATCTTAGCGAAATTCTTAAAAAATAAAATAAAAAATTTATTAAATGAATAATATTAACGCATCTTCAACATCAATCGCACCATGGCTTTCTGTTAGTAGCAGCAAAGCTGCAGTTGCATTTTATAAATTAGCATTTAATGCAGTTGAAAAATATAGATTAGATGATCCTGATAATAATGCAGTAGTAAAACTTTCTATTAATGGCGCAGAATTTTGGCTGAGTGATTCACCCTCAAATGAAAAGAATAACGAAGCGCTTGGTGGAAATAATGTTCGTTTGATTTTAACTGTTGATGATCCGGATACAATGTTTGCGCATGCAATACAGGCAGGTGCTAAAGAAATTTTTCCTGTTGATGAACAGCACGGTTGGCGCTTAGGAAGAGTGGTTGATCCTTTTGGTCTTCACTGGGAAATTGGAAGAGAAATAGTTAAGTAAAAGTGCTTATTAAAAACATGAGCAGCTCTTTCAAAATGTTTATTAGTTTAACGTTCTTATTTTTTTGAGCTAGCAGAAAATATTTTTTAGTCTTTCAATATTTATAATCATTATTCTTGTATATACAAATACTGTGAATGCGCAGGCAAATAATTCATCTCTTTTACGGCATACAGTTATTATCACTTTTAAACAAGATGCATCTGACGATATTATAAAGACTTTAGATAATATTTATGTTGAATTATGAAAAAATCCTTTGGTTAAAAATTTTGAATGGAGTATAAATATTTCGCTAAGAGACAGCGGAACATTAAAGCATATTTATGTTACAACTTTTGCTACGCAAGATGATATGAAAGCCTGCAAAAAAACTTCTGTGTATGCAAAACTCTTTCCTGTTTCACTTGCAGTATCAGACGATGTTGCAGTTGTTGATTACTGAATAAAAAATTAAACAGCAAGTTCTGCTACTGCTTCAACAGGCTTAACTTTTTTTGATTTTACCATTACACTTACACGATACAATAATGCAATAGCAACGCAACTTATGAACACAACCAGGTAACCAAGTATATTATAATTTTCCAGCGGACTGTATTTAGTTTTTTGTACAATTATACTACCTGCTGCTGCTGCTGCAACGCCACCAGCAATCTGTTGTAACGAAGCATTAATGCTCATAAATGCACCTCTGTCCTGCATATCAGGAATGGATGTTGTAAGTGCTGTTGAAGGTATCATGCGGCTAAAAATACCTGCCATCATTAAAACATTTACTATCATTACAAACCATAATGGTTCTATAGAAAGATTAGTATAAAATACAACGATCACCATCATGTAAAGAGATGCGATAACAAACAATTTATATTTATCAATCTTATCACTCAATTTTCCTATCAATGGCATTATAACTAATGAAGCCATGCCACTAACCATAAACAATAATGGTAGCTGATGCGCTGTTATATGCAAATTATTAATAGCGAAGGCACTTCCAAAAGGCATCATCATAAAACCACCAACAGAAAGCAATGCCGTTGCGGTAAAGCCAATACGGTAATTGCGTTTTGCAATTGTGTGCCATAAATGCTTAAATGCAGAACGGTGTTGTTGTACAGCAAGATGTTTAGTTACCGGATTCATTTTAAGCAGAACAATAATTGCAACAACTGCGGCAATACCAGCCACCATAAGAAATGCAGATTGCCAGCCCCATAAATTAGCAAGAAATAAACCTATAGGAATGCCAAGCACCTGGCTGGCACTAAAACCCATTTGCATAAAACCCATAGCGCGACCACGTTGTTCAATAGTAAAAAGATCAGTTACTATAGCGAGCGATATAGAACCAATTACACCGCCAAATAAACCTGTGATTAAGCGTGCAGCAAGCAGCATATAATAACTATGTGATATACCACAAAGCAAGGTGCCTGCAATAAATCCGGTATAAAAAAATAAGAGTAATTTTTTGCGATCGAACTTGTCTGCAAATCCTGCTGTTAATAAACCTGAAACGCCTGCACTAAATGCATATACAGATACGGCAATACCAAATTGATTTGGATGTAAACCCATTGATTTCATCAGGAAATCACCCAGTGGTGAAATAACCATAAAATCTAGTATAACCGTAAACTGGGTTGTTGCCAATAATGCAATTGCGATTTTTTGATATGATGAGAAAGGAACTGTTTCCTTCATAAAATTTTTTTAAATGCTGCGCAATTTAGTTATACAATAAAGATTATGTGAGAAGTTTTCGGTGAATGGCAGTTTTTTGAAAGTAAGATATCTAAAGGTGATAAAAAAATGCAATCTTCAGTTTTAAAAAAAACTCAGTATGAATCCTTCACCAACAAAATTAAATTCTGAAATTTTTTAAAACAACTGGGCGCTATGTAAAACACATGTAGAACAAATGTTGTGATTGCAGAATTTGCAAATAGTAAAACAATAAGAGTGTTTTCAAGCTTCACATGTCATTCTGCAAAAACGGCTGTATAATTTTTCGTAACGGGGAACAATTTTTTGCAAATCAAATTTTAATGCCTGTGCTTTTGCGTTCTTTCTAAACTGCTGTAATAATTTTTCGTTTGATAAAAGCTTAACAGCATATTCACTCATCGTTTTTATATCGCCAACTACAGCTGTATAACCTGTTTCGCCATTAATATTTATTTCGCCTAAGCCGCCTGCATCAGAACTTATAACAGGAACATTTGCAGCCATCGCTTCCATAGCAGCCAAACCAAAACTTTCATATTCGCTGGGTAATAAAAACAAGTCACTCACTAATAAAATTTCTTCAATCTGCTCTTGTTTACCAAGAAAACGAACATCATCATGTACCTGTAATTTGCGCGCAAGATCTTCCATGCTGCGCCGCTCAGGTCCGTCACCTACCAATAATAATTTTGAAGGAATTTGCTGATGAACATTAGCAAAGATTTTTATTACATCATCCACTCTTTTTATTTTTCTAAAGTTGGATGCATGGATCAATATTTTTTCAGCATTGGGCGCTATTACTTTTCTAAATGCATCTATCGGTTTTTTATAGCGGCTGTTATCAACAAAATTTTCAATTACTTCAATATCTTTTGTAATAGCAAAAGAGCTGTATGTTTCGTCTTTTAAATTTTGAGAAACCGCAGTAATAGCATCACTCTCATTAATAGAAAAAGTTACAACCGGCTCATATGTTTTATCTCTTCCAACGAGTGTAATATCTGTGCCATGCAACGTTGTAATGACAGGAATGTTTCTTCCTTTTTTTAAAAGAATCTGCTTTGCCATAAAAGCGGCAGAAGCGTGCGGTATGGCATAATGCACATGCAAAAGATCAAGATCGTGATTTAAAATAACATCAACCATTGTACTGGCAAGTGCAAGTTCGTAAGGCGGAAAATCAAACAAAGGATAAGTAGGCACACTTACTTCATGATAAAAAATATTTGCGCTGAACACATTTAATCTAACCGGTTGCTGATATGTTATAAAATGAACCTGATGACCTTTATCAGCCAAAGCTTTTCCCAACTCCGTAGCAAGAACACCGCTTCCTCCATAAGTAGGATAACAAACTATACCTATTCGCATGCAATAATTTTTGCAAAATAACAATGTAATGCGCTAATAGTTGAACCGTTTATAAAGATTGACATTATGTATTGATGAAATCGTACGTTGTTACAATAAAATTATAGATGTGAAAACAAAAAAAATTAGACACGATTATTTAACTGCATCTGATATGTTCATTAATTCTTGTTTACTGAAGCAATACCAAAAATATTTATGCTTTTTTGTACAACGGATTTTGTCCTGTATCTTTTGTAGTAACAAAAGCAGTTTCAGCAATAATACTTTCGGTTGTTAGTCCTGATGCATCTGTTTCTTCTTCAATAATGGCAATAATAATTTTTACTTTTTTACTTTTAATTGCAGGTGGATTATCAATAATGAAATTGCCGTTTTCATCAAACTTGGCAAATCTTTCAATTGTCTCCATAGTTTTTGTTTGTGTGAAACTACAAACTTTAATATAAATTTTTTGTGAACAAACTAATATTTTCGCTTTTTAAGTTCTTAGCATGAAAAAAATATTAATCGTATTTACATTTCCATTTTTTGCTGTTGCACAAAACAACACAGATGATTCATTCTTTATTCATAAGATAGCTGTAAATATTTTAAGCAGTGATGCATCTTATAACAACTTGCATTACCTCACAAAAAATATTGGCGGCAGGTTGTCCGGTTCGCCACAAATGTATCTTGCAGAGCAATGGGGCGCACAGATTTTAAAAACTTCCGGTGTGGATAATGTACAAATGCAGGAATGCATGGTTCCTCACTGGATACGCGGTGGCACAGATAAAGCAGTGATAATTTATAAAGATAAAAATAAGAACCAGCAAAAATATGCGTTAAGTATTTTAGGATTAGGAAATGCTGTTGGTACAAACGCTAACGGAATACAGGCGCCTTTAATACGTGTGAATGATTTTAATGAACTGGAGGCAAAAAAGAATGAACTAAAAAATAAAATTGTTTTTTATAACTGTCCTTTTGATGATACATTGGTCAGCACATTTGCGGCATATAGTAAAAATGTTATTTACCGTGTTAGCGGCGCAGACCGTGCTGAAAAATATGGCGCTCTTGCAGTAATTGTGCGCAGCATGACGAACTCGCCGGGTAATTATCCGCACACAGGTTCTTTGCATTATAATGATTCAGGAAAAAAAATTCCTGCCGCTGCTTTGGGTTTGGATGATGTAAAAAAACTTGATAGCTTATTTGATGAAAATATTCCTGTTGACTGTTCAATGTTAACGTATGGAACTATGTTGCCTGATACAATTGCACATAATATAATTGGTGAGATAAAAGGCAGTGAACATCCTGAACAAATAATAACTGTCGGCGGACATTTAGATAGCTGGGATCCTGCGGAAGGTGCGAATGATGATGGCACCGGCATTGTACAAACGATTGAAGTGCTGCGTGTGTTGAAAGCTTTGAATTATCAGCCAAAACATACCATACGATTTGTATTTTTTGCGAATGAAGAAAATGGAACACGCGGCGCAAAAAAATATGCTGATGAAGCAAAGCGCAATAATGAACAACACATTTTTGCTTTGGAAACGGACGCCGGTGGTTTTACGCCGCGCGGTTTTGGTTTTGATTGTAATGATGTTGCCTGGCAAAAAATAAACACATGGAAATATTTATTTACGCCATATTTCGGTGATCGTTTTACAAAAGGTGGCGATGGTGCTGATGTTGGTTATTTAAAAGATGCTTTTCATACACCGGTTGCAGGATTAGATCCGGATAATCAACGATACTTTTATATTCATCATGCGGCGACAGATGTTTTTGAAAACGTTGATATACGCGAAATGAAATTAGGCGCAATTAATATGGCTGCATTAATTTATTTGGTTGATAAATATGGATTAGAGTAATTGTTTACTGCCGCGAATTTTTATTTTCTTTTGTCGATCTTTTTTATAAATAATAAAGACATAAAAGCGCCTGTAAATGCAAGTCCTGCTGATAAGCGCATTATTTTTTCATAAGATGATATAAAACTTTCATGGTATAATTTTTCAACTTTTATTTTATCATTATTACTGATGTTTTGTGGTGGTTTTGCATTGCCCAGATTTACTGCTTCAGCCATTACTACCTGTTTTGTGTTTGCCGGAAGCGGTGAACTATTTAATTCTTTTTGCATTGCATTCGAAAAAAATAAAACAGCTAAAGCACCAAAAATGGCATTGACAAAAACGTTTGATATACGCGTTACAGCATTGTTTATACCAGAAGCAGTGCCGGATAAATTATCAGTTACAGCACTCATAACAGTTGCCGTAAGCGGAGCAACAGTAAAAGACATTCCAAGACCAAACACAACAATACCGGGAAAAAAAGTTGTCCAGTAATCGGCAGCGCCGTTTGTTTGTTTTACAAAAGATAGCAGCAATAAACCAATGCCTGCAATTGCTGGTCCACCAATTAAAAAAAGTCTTGCGCCATATTTATCTGCAAGACTGCCGGCAAACCGTGCAATGCTTATCATTAAAACTGTAAAAGGTAAAAATGTAAGCCCGGATTGTAGCTGGCTGTAACCTTGTGCCTGCACCATATTCAGCGAAAGAAATAACATGCCTGCGCCTAATCCTGCATATAAAAAAAAAGTAAGCAGATTAGCGCCGCTAAAAGTTTTATTAGCAAATAACTGTAAAGGCATCATTGGATGTTTACTTTTCTTTTCAATAAAGATAAAAGTGATAAGCAATACAATGCCGGTTGCCATTGAACCATACACCTGCCAGTTATTAAACCCGCGCGAGGGCATACGCAGGAAACCAAAAGTTAATAAAGCTAATCCAAATGCAATTGCAATGGCACCATAAAAATCAATTGCATGATCGTCATTTTTTTCAGCTGTTTCTTTTACACAAAATGTTAGAATTAAAAGAGCAATTATGCCAATAGGAATATTGATGAAAAAAATATAGCGCCATAAACCTGCATCTGCAAGCGCACCACCGATAACAGGTCCGCCCATTGTTACAACCGTTGTAAAGGCAGACCAGGTGCCAATTGCTTTTCCTCTTTCATTTTGATTGATGGAAGAAGATATAAGCGAAAGGCTGCCCGGTATCATCAATGCGCCGCCAATACCTTGTACTATTCTGAATGCAATTAAAAAATATACACCTGGCGCAAAGCCACAAGCCGTTGAACCAGCAATAAATATTATGATGCCTATCATAAATATTTTTTTGCGACCAAGTTTATCGCCCATTGAACCACCAATAAGAATAAGTGAAGCCAGCATTAAAAGATAAGCATTCAAAATCCAAAAAAGATCTGTGCCGCTTGCGTTAAGATTTTTTTGCAATGAAGGCAATACAACGTTTAATGCAGTACCATCAATAAAAGCCATGGAAGAAGCAAGTATTGCTGAAGATATGATCCATTTACCTTCACTGCTGTGCATTGCCACTGTTGCCATAAAACTTGTTTAAATTGAAGATAGATAAATTACAAGCCTTAAAATATTATCAATTTTAAAACAATTGATGAATGCTTAAAAATAAAATAAAGAAGATAATTTGTATTATAAAAAAGCCGCTACACAATTGAATGTATAACGGCAAAAATTTGAAATAAAAATTTTATAATAATAATATATTAAATGAAATACCCGCAATGGTAACGGTGGCTTTATTATCGCAATTACCATTTCCATAATCAATGGTGCGCGTTAATTTTCCGTCTGGTTTAAATTCAATTATGCCTTCTTCAACCCAGCGGCAATTTAAAGCAAAAATTAAAGGACTAGTAATTTTTGACGTGAACTGCGTTCCGTTAAATGATGTTCCGCTGGCTGTGCCCGTTATACTATATATATCATCTCGCCAGCCTAAAATACCTGTTGTGTTTTCGCCTGCAACCCATTCTCTTGTGCGCGCAGATGTGTATGTAAGTGTATTGCCCGAAGTATCTTTAATGGTGCTGTTAACCTGTATGGAAAATGTAAGATTGCCCGCATTGTTATGACCTTTATTAATTACGGTTTGCGTGCCATCTACTTTATAATTATTTACGTAGTAATTATCAGGTGTAATTGTATGTGAACTTGCAGAATCTCTATAGCGGCCACTATAAGAAACAAGTATTTTTCCGCGGCGATATTTTCCATCAAAACAAAGACAATTCGTACTGCCAAAATCAACAGTAAGTTTATGTGGAATTGAAACTGTATCGAAGCTGATATTTGCACAAGGACTAAGCATATATCCAAAAGTTGAATCTCCCAAACTTCCAGCCGTTCCATCATCTTCTGATTGTGTGCTGATGGTTGTTACATCATTGTTTGTACTTTCTGCAAATGAATTATCAGTTGCTGATTGTATATCATTATCACTATTAGTTGAACTATTATTTTTTGTACAGGAATAGGTTAATAGAAATAAAGCGCAGCCGAGCAGCAAAACTGTTTTTTTCATTTTATAATATGATTTTTTGTGATTTACTTTAACTGAACGATTTAATAAAGTATTTATTTTTCCACAAAAAAATTTATAACCATATTATAATATTACAAACTGTATAAGTACAAATTTATAATTGCTGTAAGATGATGTAAATATTCTTTATGCATTGGCTAATTGCTTTATGTCACTTATCTCCAAAACTTTTTTTGAATAACCAATTGTTACGGCATTGATCATTGCTCTTCCAACTTCCTGCATAGTCAACACATTTTTGGGTGAAATAACTTTAATGATTTTCACAATAAACTTATAGGCAGATTTCCAGTTTTTCTGACCATCGAAAGGCAGCATGGCGCCGGGGCGAAAATTATATTCATCTTTAAACGGCAACTTCATTAAATCATTTTCTGTTTTGCCTTTTACACGCGCCCACATCAGTCTGCCATTTTCGCTGCTGTTTGTATGAGCGCCTGAAACGTAGGTAAAAACCATATTATTATTTACTTCAATTAAAGTTTTGGCAAAAGCTAGCGTTGTGATGTAAGTAAGCTGTGTGTATACAGGTTCTTTCTTGCCTACAGAAGTAACACCGGCACAAAAAAAGCAGGCATCATAGGCTTTTATATTTTCTGAAAATTTATTCAGCTGAAAGAAATCAGGAACAATCAATTCTTTTAATTTCATGTGTTGTAAATCATAATGCCTGCGGTTAATAATCAGCACTTCGCTAACTATTGGGTTTTGTAAACATTCAAATAAAACGCCTTCGCCTACCATGCCTGTAGCACCTGTAATAATTATTTTTATATTGTTCATTATTTTTCTTTATCGGGCGAAGGTCGGAGAAAAATAAGATGGAGTCTTACAGAAAAATTTAAAGATGATTTACTTAAATCTATTTTGTAAAAATGTAGTGAGAAAATATTATTTTTCAATTGGCAGATGCGTACTTACTGCAATCCAGTTCCATGCATTAATTACTACAACTAACATTATAATTTGTGTAATCACTTCATCACTAAAAAACTATCGTACATTTTTATAAATCTCATCTGCGACTCCGTGATTACTGATGAGAGTTACTTCTTCTGTTAATGCAAGTATAGCTTTTTCTGCTTCTGTAAAAAGATCTGTTTCGCGCCATGCATTCAATAAAAAGATACGTTGCTGCGTTTCACCAATTTCAAAGCTTCTTTTGTATGCATATTCAAACAAAATACACATGCATTAATTTGAGAAGCTCTTATTTTAATTAATTCTTTTTGAACAGGCGTTAAGCCGGATTTACTTAAACTCACTGTTAACGCATACATTCCTTTATAGGCTTCAGGCAATGTTTATTCTTTGTTTCATCATATAATTTTTTTCATCAATCTTAATATATTTTTTTATGTGTTGTTCTAAAGTCGCGTACATACATATTTCAATTAAAACTTTACTAATTTAGTATAGCTTTTTTTAATTTCATTATTCAATACAAAAAATACAACTATGATTATTGTTCACGATATTTTTATTTGCAAACCTGGTAATGCTTCAAAGCTCGCCAAATTATTTAAAGAAGCTATGGCTGATAACGATGAGGTGGTTAATATTATGACCGACCTTACCGGTGACTTCAATAAAATAGTAATAGTTACCAAATACGATAGCCTTACTGCTTATGAAAAAAGTTTTGAAAAATATATGCAAGACACTGAGGAAATGAAAAAGATGAAAGAGAAAATGCAGGGCTATCATGAAATGTATCAAACAGGCTCAAGAGAATTTTACCAGGTTTGCTAACGCGCTATTCGGAGACTGATAAGTTTGGTAAAGCATGGATATTTGATTGTGCTCTTTAAAGAGTGATATGTTTCATGAATTTTAGGCCGTGATTCGCAATCTCTATGTTAAAACAAAAACTTTGATGAGGCATTGCAAAAAAAGAATTTACCTGGAAAGAAAATTAATAGGAATGCGCATACCTTCTTCATCATCCAGCACTTTTTTCATCACTTTTTTTAATTTTACAGGAAGTATCTTTTTTTCTTCTTCTGTTAACGGATGTACAATTTCAATAAACTCATCTTCGTCATCATAGTAGCCAAAATGCAAATCGTAGTAATCATTCAGGTGCAGGCGTAATGATATCTCTTTATCCTCCTCATATTGATGGCTGGTAATGATTGACCATTGGTCTTGTTCTAAAAAATCAAAATGTATTTCAATAGGATCTTTAGACAATACTTCGGTTATTAATTTTTCAATTACATCAGCCGAATGATTTTTTATTAATTCCTCAAAAGTCATAATCAGGTTTAATATGTGATTGAAGATAAAGATTATTATTACGGAAGCAACATCGCTAACAGAAATACATCACAAACTATCTATAAGTTGTTTTGCACTCAACATAGATAATCCGAAAACAAATTTTTCACCTGCATGATAATTATCACGCAACTCAAAATTTTCAAAGGCTGCACCACCCGGAATATTAATATAGTCTAATGCATTCTCGCTGCCGCCGCTCCAATATTTTGCGCGGCCATTTACACGAACCGTTAAAGAACTGTCTGCATCCTGCGATGGTTTTCTCCAATATTGTGTAAGTTTATAAAAAGGCCTGTAGCGCCAACTATTTTTTAAAAGATATGCAGGTTGTTGCGGCCAGTCAGCCAGCTGAGCAAAATCTTCATTGGATTCTGCAACCGCAATATGATCGCCATGTTTGGTACGCAACATTTCATTAGAACTGTATGGTTGCTTTTCAATAAAATCAATATCATTATAACCTGCAAATAATTTTCTTGAATCAACAACAACATTATTCTCAAGATATAATAATCGCAATCTTGAATAGTTGCCCATTGTAGCCGTTAATGCACAGCGCTGCATGTTGGTACTGTTCTCTTCATTAAAAATTTGAAAGCACAATTCACCCGGAGCATCACTGCGCATGCTTACTTTAATGTATGGATGTGCACCATTTTTGAACTGTTCAGTAAATAAATAAAAAGAAAGTTCTTCCACCAAAGGATGCAAAGCATCAGGATGTGTTATTACACCACGTGTATTGGCGTTACCTGTATAACGGTTGGTGGTAATTGAATCCGCAGCCCAGATAAACTTGCCCCATTTGCCATCAACTGCTGAAGGAGAAACTTCACTAAACTCCATGTCATCATCTACCATAGGTTCAATGGCTATAAAATTTATAAGAAAGTTAGTGCCCAAATAATTATAACCAATGCGCAATAAACCACGCGGACCTCCATCTGAATTTGTGGGTTCCGCTGCAGCCAGCCATAATGAAATAGTGATGCCATTTTTGATGCCCCACAACGGAGCATCTGCACTACTTTGTGGCCTTATCCATATTGCGTTTGCATCCTGCGCAAAAGATTTTTTTGTAATGAAAACAGTAACAAAAATTATAAAATAGATTTTATTTAAAGGAGAGCAATTTCTCTTCATGCAATAAATATAAATATTGCTTTACAGATAGCAATTTACTTAACGCTGGTTATAATGTTTAGCCAGGAACATGTTAGACAAGCTGCAACACTTCAACGGATACCGATAGAAATGAATTATATAGCAATCACTAAAACAAATAAAAATAATTATTTACGAAATAGTATTCAACGCCTTAATGCGTGTTGAAACGAACTAAATACTTTATTCTTATAAAGATGGTTTTCCATTCAGTGTTTCATAGTCATCTATTGCTTTTTTAATAGCTGAATTAAAGTCAGGCTCGCCATGGCAAAGCCATTTATCTTCTCCATCATTAAGCCATATTCCTTCTTTTGTTTTTAGTAAACGGTATTCACGTATTTCAGAAAACGGTTCTACTTCTACTATATAAGCAATCTTCTCTTCCTTGTTTAATTTTTTAGATGGTTTGAAAAAATCCGTCAAGCTTTTTTTATCTTTTTTTCTTATACCTGTTTTTACATTTCCCTGCCTGTTGTTTGGCAGTTTTATAAAATATTGCGCCATATATAAAATTTCTTTTTATACTGTATTAAAATATGTACAAATGGAAATTAGAGAAAGAACAACACTGCAAAGTTGCTGTTTTGCTGAGTGGCAATAAATGAGGATTGCAGGAAATTGTTTTTTCTTTTCACAATATCTTTCGCTTTATTTTCATTACTGTTCTGCATCTTTTTTCAACTTTTCATCATACTGTTTTTGCAGGTCGTTGAGTTCTGTTATAAAACCTTGCTGGTCTGCAAATGCTAAAGGGTTATAAGCATTGCCGGGTTTGTATTTATCGTGCAGACTAAACTGGCTTGCATGTGTTGCTAACCAAATATCAAATTGAATATTTTTCATGGCTTGTAACGTATATGCATAATCCTGCGCAATAGTTGGGTAAGTGGTTATATCCGCAAAGCGTCTGTCTGTAATAATGCTGGGCATATTAGCAATGAGCACACGATACGAATGTTGCTCATCGTGCACGGTAAACAGGTAACTACAGGAACCTTTTGTATGTCCGGGATGATGCAACAGTACAAGCTTCATATCACCAAGTTTAACAATATCGCCATCATGTAACAATACATCTGCCTTTACGGGTTTAAAGCTTGTTCCGTATTTGCCTAACTCGTAATCTGTGCTTCCGCCGCTGGCTAATACTTCTGCATCTTTTGCATCAACCATTAATTTAGCATGTGTCTGTTGTTTTATTTCAGCCAAAGCACCAACATGATCGAAGTGCGCATGTGTTATCAGCAATATTTTTATATCAAAATATTTAAATCCAAGCGTTTCAATATTTTTTTTTATTTGTTCTGCAGATAAAGACGTGCCTGTATTGATAAGAATGTTTCCTTTTTTTGTTGTGATGAGATAACAGCCGAGATCGTACGTGCCTACATAATATAAATTACCTGCAATGCGAAATGGAGGAAAAGGTTTTATCCATTCTTCCTGTATTGTTGGTTCGTTTATGGTTTGTGCATTTATGGTAAAAGGAAATACAAACAGCAGTATTAAAAAGAATATATTTTTTATGATGGATATGTACATATAAATAAAATAAGTAAACCCAAATATATTGGCTTAGAAAAATGACTTGAATGGAATGTAATTACTGCAAAGTGATTGCTGAATTATTTTGCAGTTTATATTTACACCAAATGAAACAGCCAAACAAATGCCTTATAACTACACCATGCTAAACCTGCAATTACCAGGAACAGTATAAGCAATAATGGTACAACTACCTTCCAGGCACCACCTTTATAACGCCCTTGTACATAATGCTGCTGCATTAGTTTTAAATTACGGTTATTGGCTTTGTAAGCAAAATCAAACATGTCACCTATTATAGGTATAGAACCAATTAAAGCATCTATCAATATATTCACTGTCATTCTTGCTAACAGAAAACCACTTGCACCATTTCTTGCACAAATCAATAGCATGTAACCGGAAATTATAAAGCCTGTAAAATCACCAAACCCAGGTATAAGCCCTATCAGCGGATCTAAACCAAACCGGAATTTTGTACCGGGAATTTGAAACTGAGAATCCATCAACTTTGCAAGTACTTCAGCACTTCTTAATTCATTTTTTGTTGTATTTGTTGCAGACATTCCAGACTAGTATCTAATTCAATGCCGATGATTATCGGTTGCGTGTAACAAACAAAATATTTGAAATATTATCAGGGTGATATCTCTTTCGCTTTAATTAATCCTACTCAATTACACCAGTTTCATCTCAACAGGATTCCATTTAATAATTTTCTTTTGAAAAAAACTTTCATTGCAGGATAATGCAGGTGCTGCTGCCCTGAAACCAAACGTAGCATCTTCTACAACAGGTTTGCCTGTTCTTACAGAATCAAAGAAATTGGTAAAATGATCTAAATGATCGCTATAACCTGCCGGCGCTTTAAAAATAATATCATCTTTTGCGGGTCTTACTTTTTGGGCTGCTGTCCATTTTTCATCGTATTCTTTTTGCATTTGAACCTGCATGCTTTTAGAAAAAGTAAACAAAGAATCATAACCGCCAAAACCTGGTGCTTCGGGCAGAATGCTGTGTTTTATTGTAAGATCATTTCCCTTCACAATTATTATACCTTCTGAACCTACAAACTGTATCAGCTCTTCTCCGCCTGTACCACTGATAAAATTTACCTGCAAGGTTAATTGAAATGGAGGATGCTCAGGTGAATCGGGATATTGCATTACGCCAGACATTACATCAGGCATGTTGCGGCCATCTTTCCAATAACTAAACTGGCCTGTGCTGTAAATTGTTTCAGGTCCTTTGGAATTGGTAATAAAATGCGTGCCGCTTAACAGGTGAATAAACAAGTCGCCGGCTACACCTGTACCTACTTCTTTAAAAGCGCGCCACCAGAAAAACTTTTTAGGATCATAGGGCATTTTCTCCGTTACTTTTATAAACGTTTCCCAATCTGTTGTTTCTGCACTGGCATCATCAGGAATTGTATATTCCCATGCACCAATAGAACCCTGCCTGTCGTACACTGCATTTACCATATTTAATTTTCCTATTTCACCGGCGGCTAATAATTCTTTTGCCTTTGCCAAACCAATACTGCTTACACGCTGGCTGCCTACCTGCAACACTTTACCGCTTTTCTTTTGTGCTGCAATTACATCTGGTCCCTGGTTTATTTTATAAACCATTGGCTTTTCGCAATACACCGCTTTACCTTTTTCCAATGCATCTTTCGTAATAGTTGAATGCCAGCAATCGGTAGTGGCGATGATCACTGCATCAATATCTCTTTTATCTAAAAGTTCTTTATAATTTCTTGTAGTGTAAAGATCATTTCCATATAATTCTTTTGCATTTTCAAGTCTGCCCGGATAGAGATCGCAAATACCTGCAAGTTGAACACCCGGTACTTTTAATGCAGTACCAAGATCGAAATGACCTTGTATTCCAAAACCAATTACACCAACGCGTATAGTATCGGCTGATGAGATTTTCTTTTCATAAAACAATGTTCTTTCTTCAGCTTTTTCTTTTGCAGCCAAACTGCTTAATGGCGATGCCGCTGCCAATAAACTGGTAGCACCGATTTGTTGTAAAAATTTTCTGCGCGATGATTGATTTTGTTTTGACATAGTAATTTGTTTATACTGTATTGTTATGAATTTAATTTAATCGCGTTGCAAAACGTTCAGTTATTTTATATTTTGTAAGCTCCGGTAATGGCATTTAAATGTATGAATATTTTTGTTTTTATACCGTGCAGCAAATTTATACACGATGTTTGACTCTAATAAAAATGCATAATAAAATTATCATGCCAGTGCCTGCGGTATAAGCGAGAATATCCTGCCAGGCAAATGAAGTGCCTATAATTGTGCTTGCTATTATTGAATGCTGCAACCCGAGAATTTTTATAATATTAAAATATTGCAACACCTCAATTATATAAGAAAATAAAAGCACAGCAATAGCGGTTGGCAAATAAGGCAGTTTAAAAAAAGACTGTATGAAACAATATATTAATATTACAACAAGAAAATCTCCCATATAAGGACGAACAAAATCATCATGCGCAAATAAAGCAATACAAATTTCTGTTACCAGTAGTATAATGAATACAATAAAATATTTTATCCTGAATTTAAACATAGATATTGATTCTCTTTAACCCGTAAGCGAGCAACAAGCGAAATCATTTTAAATATATTGGGGCAGATGCATACATTATTTAAGCAGCCTGGCAATTTGCAAATTGAATCTGCTTTTATAAAATTATTCAGCATATTTCGGTACATAATGTAAAAAGATAGTTCCTGTATTGTATTTTCTTGTTTCTATAAGTTCCAGATTTTTAAGATTACTAAATTCGGGAAAGAATGTTCTTCCGCCACCGGTTAATACAGGGCATACTTGTAAATGATATTCATCGATTAAGTTTTCTTTCATTAATGTTTGTGCAAGTGAAATACTACCCCACATTACCATGTTTTTTCCCGGTAAATTTTTTAATGCGCATATTGCATTTGTCGCTTCACCTTTTATAATTTCAGCATCAGGATATTTACCCCAGGGCGCATGCGACAAAGTATTTGAAAATACAATTTTGTGAAGGTTGTTTAATTTATCTGCAATTGCTTCTTTTTCTGTAGTTGCAGTTGGCCAAAATTCTACAAATAGTTCGTATGTTTTCCTTCCTAATAAAATAACATCAACATTTTCAAGAAATTTTAATTGATCGTTATCTGAATAAGTGTTTTGTTCAGGCGTAATATTTGTAAAAAAATCTAACTGGCCATTTTTATCTTCTGTATATCCATCAAGTGATATCCATTCTTCTAAAATTAATTTACGCATAGTTGTTTTTAAAAATGAGTAAAACTATTTCGCATAATAAATTTAATGATGCTGTATTATCAGCTCAATTCAATCACTGTAACCTCGGGCAATATGCCAACTCTTCCCGGATAACCTATAAAACCATAACCACGGTTTACATATAAAATTTGTTTTCCTGTTTTATATAAACCAGCCCATTCTTTATAAAAATATTGCACAGGGCTCCATTTAAAATAGGGATTTTCTACACCGAACTGCATGCCGTGTGTGTGCCCTGCAAGCATAAGATCAATGTCAGGATATTTTACACGTACTTCTGCATCCCAATGACTGGGATCATGACTCATTAATATTTTGAATGAATATTTTTCACTGCCGGGATAAGCAAGATCCATTCTGCCATATTTTGGAAAATTGCCAAACGCGCTCCAGTTCTCAATTCCAATCAAAGCAATTTGTGCACCGTTTCTTTCTAATGCAATGTTTTCATTCATCATTAAATGCCAGCCAAGTTTACCATGTATTGCTTTTAATCTTTCTAAATTTTCTTTCTTTGCTTCATCACTTGGCCAAGTTGTATAATCACCATAATCATGATTGCCCAGCGTACTGTAAACACCCATCGGCGCTTTAATTTTATTAAACACATCCATATAATCTTTCATTTCATCTGCTTTATCATTTACAAGGTCGCCGGTAAATAAAATAAGGTCAGCATTTTGTTTTAGTGCCATTTGTACACCTTTTTCAACTGCTTTTTTATCAGTAAAACTGCCGCTGTGTATATCGCTTATTTGTACAATTTTTAAACCTTTAAAAGCAGCCGGCAAATTATCAAACGCAAGTTTTATTTTTCTTACTTTATAATTATACTTGTTTGAAAAACCATACATGAGCGTGGCAAATAATCCGCCGCCTAAAACAAATCCTGCCCAGCTTAAAAAAACAGAGCGACTTATATGATTGCTTTCATGCGTAAAATCAACACCGGATTGCGGAAAAATTTTTGCCATCAGCCAAACAAATAACCTGCGTATATCATCCAAAAGAAAAAACACAGAGGCAATAAGCTTGGCAAAAAATAAACCTACAATAATGGCAAATGCATAATTTCTGAATACAATATGTTTTTGTAAAAAATCAGATTTGGTAAATGATAAAATAAAAATTACGGAACACGCTGTAATTATCCAGTATAAAAAATAAAGTATAATGCGACTTCTGTCGCTGTTATTTTGCGCAAGGAATTTTATGGCAAAGAATACATAAAAATCTACAACCAATAGTATTAGTATAATTATCCACCAGCCATTTGCGTTCCGCATAAAAATTTTTTTGCAAAGTAAGGCGAGGTTATAATAACATGTTGATAAAAATTGATAAGAAATAAGTGCAAAAAACTAATATTGTTGAAACTTGAAAGCTTAAAAATTACATTTGCGGCTTTAAATGAAAACAAAATGTGCATATGAAATTTACTTATTACGGGCAGGCATGTTTTAGTGTAGAAATTAAGAGTAAGAATATTTTGTTTGATCCGTTTATTAAAAATAATCCGCTTGCAAAAGATATAGATATAAAATCTATAAAGGCTGATTTCTTGTTTCTTTCGCATGGTCATGGTGATCATTCTGCTGATGCAATAGAATTGGCAAAGCAAACAGATGCCATGTGTGTTGGCGCGCCTGAAGTAGCAAAATGGTTTGAAAAAAACGGTATTAAAAAAGTACATCCGCTAAATCAGGGTGGTTTTGTACAATTTGAGTTTGGTAAGGTGCGTGGTGTAAGTGCGGTTCATTCATCTTCATTTTCTGATGGCAGTTATGCAGGCAATCCTTTGGGTTTTGTTTTTACAAGTGACGCAGGCAATTTTTATTTTGCAGGCGATACAGCTGTAACCATGGATATGCAGTTGATTCCGCGTTTTGCAAAACTTGATTTTTCTGTAATGCCAATTGGTGGTAATTATACAATGGATGCAAACGATGCAATTATTGCTGCAGATTTTGTTGACTGTAATAAAGTGATAGGCGTTCATTACAATACATTCGATCTTATAAAAATTAATGTAGAAAAAGCAGTTGCAGATTTTAAAACTGCAGGTAAAACTTTGTTGCTGCCTGCAGTTGGAGAAACAATTGATGTTTAGATTTTGGAATTGAAAATTGGGAAATTTTAAAATTATAGAAGTATTTAAATTATTAACTTCTTAAGTCCCTTTAGGGATTTAGGGTAAAAAGTCCCTCTAGGGATTTAGGTTTTTATGGCAAGAATAATTGGAGTATCAAATCAAAAAGGCGGCGTAGGTAAAACCACTACAGCAATTAATCTTGCTGCAAGCCTTGCTGTGCTTGAGTTTAAAACATTATTGGTTGATGCAGATCCGCAGGCAAATTCAACAACAGGCATTGGTTTCGACCTGCACAATGTAACAACAAGTTTATATGATTGCATGATCAATAATACATCGGCACACGATGTTATTTTAAAAAGCGATGTACCTTACCTTGATATTATTCCATCGCATATTGATCTGGTGGGTTATGAAGTGGAGATGATCAATTTTCCAAATCGCGAAAAAGTTTTAAAAAATGTTTTAGATATCGTGCGTAATGACTATGATTTTATTATTATTGATTGTTCACCTTCGCTTGGTTTAATTACTGTTAATGCATTGGTTGCTTCAGACGCTATTGTAATTCCTGTGCAGTGCGAATTTTTTGCATTGGAAGGTTTAGGTAAATTATTAAACACGATAAAAATTGTGCAAAGCCGCCTGAATACTGAATTGCAAATTGAAGGAATTTTAATGACGATGTATGATGGCAGGCTACGTTTATGTAACCAGGTAGTAAATGAAGTGCGCAGGCATTTTGAAGACATTGTTTTTACAACCATTATTCATCGTAATACAAAATTAAGTGAAGCGCCAAGCGTTGGTAAACCGGTTATTTTGTATGATGCAGATTGCAAAGGCACTATCAATTATTTAAATCTTGCAAAAGAAGTGTTGCAAAAAAATAATATGACGCTGATGACCAATGAAGAAAAAATTCTTGAATAAAAAGTTTAATGTTTAAGGTTGCTGAAACTTTAAAGTTTAAACTTATATCATTAAACAAAAAAATTAATGAGTGCAGCAAAACAAAATAAAGAATTATTGGGTAAAGGCATCCGTTCTTTATTGCAAAATATAGATACCGATCTTAAAACAACCGCCGGCAATTTAAAAACAGATATTGCTGATGCTGCAACCAACGTAAAACGTATTGCTGTTGAAGAAATATTACCTAATCCAAAAAACCCGCGTAAAGATTTTGACGAAACTGCTTTGAATGAACTTGCTTCATCTTTAAAGCAGTTCGATATGGTGCAGCCTATAACTGTTTCAAAATTAGCTGATGGAAAATATCAACTGATTGCCGGTGAACGTCGTTTACGTGCTGCAAAAATTGCCGGTTTAAAAGATGTTCCTGCGTATATACGTCAGGCAAACGACAGGGAATTATTAGAACTTGCTTTGCTTGAAAACTTACAGCGCGAAGATCTTAATGCAATTGAAATTGGGCTTAGTTATAAGCGCATGATGGATGAATTGAATTACACGCAGGAGCAGGTTGCAGAACGCATGGGAAAGGAGCGGAGCACCGTTACGAATTATATACGTTTATTAAAATTGCCACCGGATATTCAATTGGCAGTGCGCAATGGTTCGTTAAGTATGGGGCATGCACGTGCATTAATAAATATTGATACAATTGATAAGCAGCTTTATGTTTATAATGAAATTAAAAGCAGGCAACTGAGCGTACGCCAAACAGAAGAGCTGGTAAGAAATCTTTACCGCAGCCATCATAACGCTGTTAAAACTTCAGCAAACTCAACTATTAACAATGCTTACAAACGCATTGAAGATAATTTAGCATCGCATTTTTCAACAAAAGTTTCAATAAAAAATTTGCCCAAAGGCAATGGCAGTATCACGATTGAATATTATTCTCAGGACGAATTAAATAAAATACTTGAGTTGATGAATGTTGATACAGATTAACAATGCAAAAAAAAATCATCATTATATTATTTGTTTTTTTTGGATTGAGTTTTCAGGTAATCGCGCAAAATGATTCAGCTACAAAAGTGAATAACGGTAAAGAAATTTTGCTTGATACAATAAAACCTGCAAAAGATGCTGCATCCGTTTTGCTCGCAAAAAAAGATTCTGCTTCAAACGCTAAACATGATCCGCATAAAGCAACACTTCGTTCTGCCATCGTTCCAGGCTGGGGTCAGGCTTATAATCATGAGTATTGGAAAATACCAATTGTATATGGCGCGCTTTCAATACCTGCAGCAACATTTATTTACAATAATAACTGGTATCATCGTACACAACAAGCATATACTATTCTTGTAACCGGTGGAGATACTGATAAAATAAATTCAAAGTTGAAAGGTTTATCACAGGAAAATTTACAATATTATCGTAACTCATTTCGCAAAGACAGAGATTATTCTGTTTTGTTTTTTTTACTTGCCTGGGCGCTAAATGTGGCAGATGCAACTGTGTTTGCGCATTTAAAAGATTTTGATGTGAGCAGAGATTTAAGTATGCATCTTCAGCCCGATTATAATATCAGCTCAAAATCACCTTCACTTGGTTTTGTTTTTAATTATAAACCTGGTAAAACGAAAGTATTACCTGCTTCTTTTTAATAACATCTATTTATTTTTTGTGCGCTTAATTTTATAGCATTGCATTATGAAAATAGCTTTGATTGGATATGGCAAAATGGGTAAAGCCATTGAAGAAATCGCAGTTACAAATAGTGATGACATTGTTCTGAAAATAGCATCTTCCAATAAAGAATTATTTACGGTTGATAATATTAAAAAAGCAGATGTTGCAATAGAATTTACCAACCCACATAACGCTTTTGAAAATATAAAAAAATGTTTTGATGCTGGTGTACCAGTTGTTTGCGGCTCCACCGGCTGGTTAAAACAATGGGATGGAATAACAGCTTGTTGCAAAGAAAAAAATGGTTGTTTTTTATACGCAAGTAATTTTAGTATTGGTGTAAATATTTTTTTTGAAGTGAATAAATATCTTGCTGTTTTAATGAGCAAACAAAATGTGTATAATGTAAGTATCGAAGAAATTCATCACACACAAAAAAAAGATGCGCCCAGCGGCACGGCAATAACAATTGCGGAACAGATCATGCAAGAAATTTCTTCAAAAAAAGAATGGGTGAATGAAGAAATAAAAAGTACAAATCAATTACAAATTATCAGCAAACGCATTAATAATATTCCGGGAACGCATAAAGTGCTTTATAATTCTTATGCTGATGATATAGAAATTATTCATACAGCCCACAATCGTACAGGTTTTGCTGCCGGCGCTTTACAGGCTGCAAAATTTATAATTAATAAGAAAGGAATTTTTACTATGAATGATGTGTTAGGATTTTAAAATTATCTATACAATTTAAAATTTCTTTACGCATTTCAAAAACTAATAGTTAATACTCATTACAAATAATCGCATCAATTACATTATTAGTAAATTTGCTGTTCGCTCTTTGAAATCATACATCAATTCTTATATTTTACTTCTTACATTGTACTTAAATACTTTGTAACTAAACATGGGGCTGTACTGGTTTTGACAGCATTTGTTTGCGGTAGGTGTAAGCATGCCGTGCGTTGTACTATTAGCACGATAATCTGAAAGTTCAAAATTCAAATGGCAATACTCAGTATGCCATGGCTGCCTAATCAGTGATTAGTTAGTCATTTGGGCAGCAAAACAGGTTTATCTGTTACCAAGTTTTGCAGCCGACTAAAAATAAAACAGGTTGCTGCAGCCGAAGGCTGTGACGGTTGCATAAGACGATGCAGCTAAGCGAATAATTGGTTGGTTTGTTTCCTGTTATTTGCCGACAAATAATAATAAACTAAGCATGTAGAAAGCTTATGGCAGAAATGTTTGGACAGCGGTTCGAATCCGCTCAGCTCCACATAATATTTTTGAAAAAAGTAATAAGATCATCACTTTTGCAAGAGTAATTTTTGTTGCTAAGAAAAAAATAAATTAAATTCGTTTAAGAGTACTGCTAACATTTATTTTTTTTCTGCTAAAGTAATCAGGCTTTAGCCCCCTTTGGTAAATGTTTTAAATGTTACCTTATGAAAAGAATAAGAGCCTATCTTGTTATTAACACATCTGTACAGGAAGAAAGTCCTAAAAAAATAGCAGGCGTTTTCTGGGCAAGGCAAAACGCAAAAAATTATGCTTGGCAGCTAACTACAGAAAGCGCGGAAGCTAAAAAAGGCGAGTTATTTGTTGTAGAAAAATATTGGTTTGCTCCAAGGCTAAACGCAAAATTGCCTAATAATAATATCAATTTACAAAAATCTTAGGCTACATTTTATTTAAAAGTTTCAACGCTATTAAATTTTCCGGCAGGTTTTTATTGTTCCAATGTTTGTGTAATATAATTGCAGATCCTAATGCAGTGGCTTGCGTAACCGCTGCTGAACAAATTTCTGTTTTATCATAAATATTTGTAAGCATCTGCATATAAATTTCATTCACACTAAAACCACCATTAACAAAAATCTTTTTTATAGGTGAATTATGTAATACAAGATTGGTTGATTCAACTTGTTTTTGAATAATATCTGCTATTAAAGCATGATAAGCTTCTTCAAAAGAATTGAAATTATATAAATCGTAAAACTTGTTTTCTATCGTGTTTGAAAAAGAAGCATCATATTTAATTGCCTTATAATAATCAATATTTTTATTGAAGTGAATAGCCATTTTTTTAACTGCCTGCTCATGTTCGTAACCTGCAAACAAGCGGGATGCTTTTACAGGTTTACCATCATAAGATAAATAACACAAACAATCCTTTTGCAATTCTTCATTAGTAATTATTATATGATTAAATGGGTTCATACTTATGCACCATGTGCCTGTTGAAATAAGAACAAAAGGTTCTTTAATATTAAAAAGATAAGGTAGTAACGCAGCAGATGAGTCGTGTAAACCAATACCAATTTTTATTTTTTTATGATGCGCTATAATTTCATCAGTATTATAAACCGGTGCAATTTTTTTATCTAAATTTTCTTTATAAACCCAATCATGATAATCATTTTTTTCAAAATTCCAGAGCATAGTGTGACAACCGATGCTTGTAATATCTATAGTTGCTTTATTCGAAAAAATATAGCTTAGATATTGTGGAAGATGAAGTGAATATTTTATTTGTTTAAAAATTTCCGGTCGTTCATATTTCAAACGATATAACTGCAATCCTGAATTTAAACTGCCAAGCACAGGTGATGCAGTTTCTATTGCAATTAAATTTTCATCGCCGTAAGTATTATAAAACTGTTGTTTTATTTTTTCAGGATAAGGCTTTAGATAGTTATATAAAGGCGTAATAATTTTTCCCTGTTCATTTATGTTTACAAAGCTAGCGCCGTATGCAGAAAAGTTTATTGCTTTAATATCGAATCTTGTATCATTATAAATTTTTTTGAATGAATTTTTTATCCACGCAGTTAGTGTATCAACATCTTCGCAGGGAAAATTGTCTTCGTCTCTTATTTCACTGAGCTGAACAGATTCTTCATAAGCAATTTCATACTGTTCATCAAACAACAATAATTTTTTATTGGTTTTGCCAACATCGAATATTAATATGACTGGTACTGACATATTATAAACCTGTAGCGACGGTTTTACTTCCTCTTGTCTTAATTAAATTTTCTCTCACTTTTTCTTTTTGATAAATAGATAGAGGTTTTAATGCGCCACCATTTCTTAATCTTGCTTCAGCAACTAATGATCTTACATCTGTGCGAAAGGTGCTTTGTAAAATTTCCTGTGCGGTTACCACATCATTATTACTTTGCGCTTCTGATAATTTTTTTCTATTAATAATTAAAGCCTGCGCGTAAGCAATCATTATTGCTTCAACAGATTGTAATAAATCTTCGAGCGGATCTTTCACATTATGACTAGCATCAATCATCCATGCAAGGTCTTTTGCATGATTCATGTTTCGTGTATCCATACCTTCAACCAACTCATTAAAAATTAAAAACAGTTGATATGGTTTTATGCTGCCAACAGTTAAATCATCATCACCATATTTTGAATCATTAAAATGAAAGCCGCCCAATTTTTTTTCCATCAATAACAAAGCAACAATTTGCTCAATATTTGCATTTGGCAAATGATGACCAAGATCAACTAATGTAAAAGCTTTATCACCTAATTTATTTGAATACAATAAAGATTGTCCCCAATCACCAACTGTCGTTGAGTAAAAATTTGGCTCATACGCTTTGTACTCAACAAACATTTTCCAATCGTTTGGTAAAGCTTTATAAACTTCCTGTAAACTTTCTAAAGTATTTTGAAATGCTTGTCTGAAATTTAACTGACCGGGAAAACACGAACCGTCTGAAAGCCATACTGTGAGTGTATTTGAGCCAAGTTCTATTCCTTGTTTTATTACTTCAATGTTGTGTTCAATAGCTTGTTTGCGAACTGCTTTATCAACATGCTGCATCGAACCAAACTTGTAACTAAATTTTTGATTGGGCTGATCCTGAAATGTGTTTGAATTCATCGCGTCAAACTTTATATCGAGTTGCGCAGCTATATTTTTTATATAATTTGTATCTGATGGAATATCCCATGGAATATGCAAAGAAATAGCACCGCTGTTTTTATTCAATGCATGAAGTAAACCAACATCTTCAATTTTTTCTTCCAGATTGCGTGGCTCACCGCCAACTCCGAAACGACCAAATCTTGTTCCGCCAGAACCCAACGCCCAGCTTGGGATGGCGATTTGAAATGCCATTAATTTTTCAATGACTGCATCTGTATCTTTTATATCAGCAGCAATAAAATCAAACTTTCTTTTATGCTCTTTGTATAATAAATCATTATGTTTTTCAATCGTATTTTTTTCTATTTGCATGTAATCGTATTATAAAACTTAATGTAATTTTTTGATGCCAGTGACTCAGCAAACCTGCACTGCATCCATATTTACTAATTGCGCAAGCTTTTTTATTTTAGAACTGATGTGTCCAATACCAACTGCACAATGATGTGCAGGCGCATGACTGTTCCATTCAGTCACAAATTTTCTTGCACCAATTGAAAACTTATAACGACTATTTGTATTTCCTATTTCAAGAACAGGTCCGGCAACAGATTCGCCTTCAGCAATTACAAATTGCAATCCGCCATTTTTATTTTCAGCTAAACTTAATAAAGTAACTGGTCCGTTTTTTACAGACATTTCTACTGAAATTCCTTTACCAACTTTGCCATGATAAACTTTTAAAGGTTTCAATTTTGTTTTGCCTTCCGCAATTGCAATATGCCCGGGTCCATCATGCCCCATTAACACAACATCATCTTTAAAATCCATTGCATAATATTCAGTAAAAGAACCGCCAACACCAAATGAATCCATAATCTTCATCGCCTGCACATTTTTTATCTCATATTCACCTGCAACCGGAATTCCTTTTGCTGTTAATAAAGAATTTCCCGGAATAATTGAACTGATCGTTTCTTCATTATCTGCATTACCTGTTCCTTTATAATAATAAGCAACCGAACCTAATTTATATTTTTCAACAAGCTTATCTAATGCAAGTGAAGTGATGGCTGCTTTTTGTAATTCTTCCAAATCACAATCTTTCTCTACATCAAATTCTTTATGAAAAATTTTTAGTCTTTCATTCATTGCTTCATCTGAAACCTCTTTGCGTAATACAGCTAACTCTTCTACTTCAAGCAATTCAATATGACCGCCAAAATATTTATATTGCTTGGTTAAGTCTGTGTAAATATCCAGCATGCCGCTATAATAATGACCCATGCAACCAAGCCTGTTGTACTGCATTATTTTAGCTACGCGTGCTGCTTCAATCCATTCTTTAATTTCATTCCAGCATTCTTCATCGTTGTGTAAAATTCCCGTTATTTGGTGAAAAGAAATTCCTGTTCTGTTGAAAACATTTGCAATTTCAGGAACCGGACAAGCAGAACAAAACGCAAGCCATTCACCAGTCATTTTTGTTCTGTCTGTGAGATTATTGAACGATGCATAATCGATTGCAGCATCAGGAGAAAGATTTAAAATGATGACAGGCACTTTTGCTTTTTGCACAACTGGTAAAACGGTTGATGACAACGCATACGTTGTAACGTATAAAAAAATAATGTCAACATCTTCTTTGCGAAACATTGTTCCGGCTTCAAAAGATTTATCAATATTATCAATCAATCCTGCATTAATAATTTGCGGATGAATGGCAGCGAGTTTTTGTTCAACAATCGAAAGATAATTTTCAAGCCTTTCTTTTAAACCTTCAAATTGTTCCCAATAAGTATCAAGACCAATTGCAAATAATCCAATCTTTAATTGCGCTTCATTCATAAAATAATATTAGTTATTGCAGGTAAAAAACTTCTTTCAAATCAATGACAACCGGCGAACCATCTTCATTTGTTTCCATAATATCTTTCATATAACTCCACCATTTTTTCATTGCAGGTTCCTGTGATAATACATCAAGATTTTTTGCATTTTCAACGGTTAGATAAGCGAACAAAATATTTGTTTCTTCATCAAGAAAAATGGAATACTCTGCAATGCCTGCATCCTTCAATATTTTTTTTAAATCATTCCATATTTCATCATGACGCTTTTTATATTCAGCTTCATACCCTTTAAATAATTTCATTTTAAAAGCAATGCGTTGCATTTGTAAGTACGTTTATCATCGATAATTAATTTAATTGTATTACTGCTACAGCAAATGGATTCAACGTCAATTCTCCATTATTTAATTTCGTTGGTGCAGCTGGATTTTCACCTGTACTTCTATCAACATAATTTTCAACTGCATCTTTTGCTTCAACAGGTAAAACAATTTTAATTTCTTTGTTGTGTGGATTAATAATTAAAATTCTTTTTCCTTTTGCTGTAACAAACCCCTGGCACGTAACATTGCCGCCGGTTGAAGTAGTGGTAACTAATTTATCGCCGGCGCCAAGATTATCTTTTATCAATTTTAATACCCAGTAACGCGCATTTGGCTTTCCGTTTTTCCAGTTCACCATACTTACATCAGGAAATTGTGTTGGATAACCAACCAATTGCGATTCGCCCGCTACATCAATTCCCATTTGCGTTAACTGAAGAAAAATATAAGCAAACATTGCACCCGATAAATTCCAGTAATCATCAGGAATATCATCACCATTGGCATTAATAATAGTTCCTATTTCATTAATGGTTGTAATGGTTTTTGGTGAAAGCCTTTTTCTTATGCTTTCAATGAACTTTACTTTTTCAAGAAATGCATTTGCTTTTTCAAAAAATGTGTATTGATAATCTTCTAACTTTTGTTCAGCATAAGAAGGCGTTCCATAAAAATGATATGAAATGCCATCGAGCGGAATACCGGGCTTATGATTTTTTGGATTGAGAAAGTATTCGAAAAATTCAGGTCTTCCGTTAAAGGCGAGCGAGATGCCAATGAATTTTGTTGAAGGAGAAATTTTTTTTAATTCACCAACTATTGCATCATACATTTTTGTATAAACCTGCGGAGAAATATTATGTTCCAAATCCGGTTCATTCAATACTTCCCAGTAATCAATTTTATAATGATGGTCTGATGCATGAAATTTTCCCAGCTCATCTGTAAAACCGCCTTTTGTGTACCAGCTAAATAATCGCGCATAATAATCTGCAACTTCTTTCATGGTTGTATCACGCAGTTCAGTACCATCGTTGTAAGGCCAAAAAACATCGTATGCATTTTCAGGATAAGACATATCATAATTTATCTTCCACATCCACGATGGCGTTGTACTAAAATTGATAACAACACTATGCCCTCTTGTTGCATTCATTATCGCTTCCATTGTGCTATCGAGGTAGGTAAAATCCCAGGACGTTTCTGTTTTTGTTGGCGCTTTTAATTCTGCAACTGCCAGCTTCGGATAAGGAAACCATGGTACATACCGAACATAATTTGCGTTCAGATTTTTTAATGCTTCAAAAACTTTTTTGTGTATTGGTGATGATGGCCGCACCATTGGATTTTCTACAACCTGCAACGTAGCCGTTGTTTTAGAAACTGATATTGTTTTATTCCAGTCGATTGAAATTGTGTCTGCCTGCGCGAATGATTTTTGAACAAAAGCAAAACAGGCAATACAAAAAAATACTTGCAACTTATAAAATGAGTTTATTTTTTTCATACAGTAATCAATTTTAAAAGTTTATAGCCAACGTTCTTTTTATTCCCTTTAGGGTTGGGGCTTACTTCATTGAATTCCCATATCCAACCAATAATACAGACGCAATAATTGTAATGATACCAATTGTAATTGTTGTTTTTGTTTTGTTGCTAACACCTTTCCATTCTTTTAAAACTATACCCCACATATTTGCAGTGAGAATGATGAAAGACATGTGTAATATCCAACTGCTGGCGCCATTTCCTAATTTACTTTCACCCATTCCATAAAAGAAAAATTGCAAAAACCATGTAGTACCGGCAATTGCAGAAAACAAATAATTTTTTAACAGCGGTGTGTTTTGTTTTGTGTAATCACCAAAAGTTTTATTACGTGCATTCAACATCATACACCATATAAAATTAGTTGCAAGTCCGCCCCATAAAAGCGTTATATAAGTAACATTGTTTTGATATAAAGGATTGAAACCCGCAGCTACAGCAGCTTGTGCCATTGGTTTACCAGCTTCAATACCAAAATTAAAACAAGCACTCATAATGCCTGAAAAAATTGCAACCAATAAGCCTTTGGTAAGATTAAATTCTGCAACCGATTTTTTCTTTTCTGCATCAGGCAATTCTTTTTCTTTCAACATGCCTGCACGTCCGCAGATATAAATACCAAGCAGGCAAAGAATAATTCCTGCCAACACAACTCTTCCCCAAGAAGTAGTAAGCAAATCATTAAAAGTTGTTTTGCCTTCGGCAGGATAAAAGTTATAATAGATGGATGGAACCAACGCACCAAACGCTGAACAAAATCCCAACACAACAGAATTACCCAAACTCATTCCAAGATAACGAACGCCCAAACCATACGTTAATCCACCAAAACCCCACAGCACACCAAACAACATTGTGTAACCAATAACAGACGATGGTATTTGTTTTATAATCTCTGCAAAGCCAGGCACAGTGAGCCATGCAGCAATTGGCGGTACAATCAGCCATGAAAATAATCCGCCGATAATCCAGTAGCTTTCCCAATGCCAGCTTTTTACTTTTTTGTACGGCATGTAAAAACTACCCGATGCAAAACCGCCGATGAAATGAAAAATAATTCCAAGTATTGATTGCATGAATTTTTTTGAATGAATAATTATTAATGAACAATGAATAATAAAAATGACAAGCTGTTTAAATATTATTCATTATTAATTGTTCACTGTTTATTGTTGTTTGTTAATTGCAAAATGATATTTGCCTGAACCAACTTCTACCTGCACATAACCATCTTTTGTATCAGTAACTTTTATATTTTGTGCTGATAGTGATTTTCCGCTTTCAGTAATGGCATCAGCATTTACAGCAGGAATAAAAACAGTTGCTTTTGTATTTACAGGAACGACTAGATCCATTTCAGTTTTATCATTATTAATTTTCCAGCTATTACCTGCAACTCCGTAATATGTTTTTAATGATGCAGAAGCGTTTGTAAAATCACCGCCAATGTGTGGCTGAATTTTAATATGCTTATAACCAACGCCATCTTCATATGTATCAAGTCCAACAACTTCTCTATACATCCAATCACCAATTGCACCATATGCATAATGATTAAATGAATTCATTCCCGGCGTTTCAAAACTGCTGTCCGGTCTTTCGCCATCCCATCTTTCCCAAATGGTTGTTGCGCCCATTTTCACAGGGTATAACCATGATGGATATGTATCCTGCAATAACAATTTATATGCAATACTATCGTAACCAAAACGCGTAAGCACATGACATAAATAAGGTGTTCCTAAAAATCCTGTAGTTAAATGATTATCGTAATCTTCCACATTTTCTGCTAATCTTTTTGCTGCCTGCGTTCTTAAATTATCGGGCAACATATCAAAATTTAATGCTAATACATAAGCAGTTTGTGTACCTGAAACAAGCCTGCCATTCGGCGTCATATATTCTTTTAGAAAAGCATCTTTTATTTTTTGAAGTAAAGCTGAATACGTTTGCGCATCATTTGTTTTGCTCAATATATTTGCTGCATTAATTAATAGTTGTGTTGAGTGCGCATAAAAGCATTGCGCTATTAAATATTTATCTGTAACAGCTGACCTTCCATCATTGTCATCGAACGGACGATAAAATAACCAATCGCCAAAATGAAAACCGGTTTGCCATAAATTATTTTCACTTTCTTTCGTCATATAATCAACCCAAGCTTTCATGCTGCTGTATTGATTTTCGAGAATTTTTTTATCACCATAGGCTAAATACATATTCCAGGGAATAATAGTTGAAACATCAGCCCAGCCTGTTGAACCACCAGCACCTTCACCCAAAACATTTGGTATTACAAAAGGCACACTTCCATTAGCGAATTGGTCTGCAGCAATATCTTTTGTCCACTTTTCCATAAAATTATTTACGTTCATGTTGAATGATGCTGTGCGTGAAAAAACCTGCGCATCGCCTGTCCAGCCCAAACGTTCATCGCGTTGCGGACAATCAGTCGGTACATCTAAAAAATTCCCTTTTTGTCCCCACTGAATATTATGTTGTAATTGATTGATGAATGGATTTGATGAAGTAAAATTTCCGGTTGAATCCATATCAGAATATAATGTTACCGCAACAAAATCTTCGGGTTTTAATTCGCCTTGAACACCTTCAATTTTTGCATAACGGAAACCATGCCATGTAAAATGCGGATGCAATGTTGCTTCATTATTATCTTTTAAAACATACTTGTCTTGTGCTTTTGCTGCGCGAAGATTATCCGTATAAAAATCTCCGTTTTTATCTAATACTTCTGCATGAGAAACAGTAATTGTATCACCGGAATTTCCTTTTGCTTTTAATTCAACCCAGCCAACAAGATTCTGACCAAAATCAATTACATGCTCACCTTTTGGTGTGGTAAAAATATGTACAGGTTTAAATGTTTCGTGTTTGCGAACAGGCTCATTTTGCGTAGCGAGCAAATTATCAAACGAAAAATTTGCAGGCTTAACACCATTCCAATTTTTATCATCATAACCAGGCATCAACCAACCAGTTTTTTCCATACGTGCATCATCTGTTTCACCGTTATAAATTTCTTCGTACTGAATTTCACCTGTTGATGATTTCCAGCTATCATCGCTTGCAATTATTTGTATTGAACCATCATTGTAAGTGATGTTGATTTGAAATAACAGCGCAATATCTTTTCCGTACACATTTATATTATCACCAAACCCGATGATACCGCGATACCAGCCATTGC
>CAXSDU010000026.1:0-9578 GCA_964236165.1 uncultured Parafilimonas sp.
CACAGAGAAATAACAGATGCATTGGGTCATCATTACACATATTCGTTTAATATCCGCACTGGAATAATACTGAGTTTTTTTGTTGGATTTCTTTCAAGCTTTTTAGGTATCGGCGGCGGTATTATTCATGTACCTGCATTAATAAGTTTGCTTGATTTTCCTGCGCATGTAGCCACTGCAACATCTCATTTCGTGCTGGCTATTATGGCACTTGCCGGTACAATAGTGCATCTTATAAACGGCACATTACAACAGGGAATTAAAACAGCTTTGTACATTGGCATTGGTGTAATTGCAGGTGCGCAGGTAGGCGCTTATTTTTCTAATAAAGTAAAACCAAAAGGCATTGTAAAAGCATTGGCCGTTGCTTTAATAATAGTGGGTATACGATTATTGTTCAGTTAGCCATTTAATATTTCTAACAGCTATAAACTAAGCCAACTTTCTGCATTCTTCAGCACACACTTTACAAGCTGCTGCACATTCTTTACAATGCTCATGTTTATGCTTGCTGCATTCTGCATAACAATCATCACACATGTTAGCACATAAATTACATATCTCTTTTGCATAGTTGCTGCCAAGGCTCATTAATTGTGCAGACGCATAACATATAGTTGCACATTCCATGCAAAGCTGTATGCATTTTGCCATCATAGCTATATCATTTTCCTGTGTATCGCCAGAAGCGCAATGGTTACAAAGCGCGGCACATTTCAAACAGGTATCTATACATTCTTTGTAATCGTGATAATTTTTCATTATATAATTTTTGTTTGATGAATTACATTTTTTCTTTAATTCCTTTTTTTATCAGCCACCAGTTAACGGGATAAGCTGTAACAAATCCCAACATCATGGCAAACTGCATTACAAACCAAAATAAAAAAGTATTTGCTGATAAATGATGTTTAAAAATTGTAAATGTTGCAATTGCCATGCCGCCGTACATACCAATCTGCCAAGCCGTTAATGAGAGTGCATCTGCTTTCAATGCAGCTTTTAAAGCTTCTTTCGATGAAATCTTTTTCATTGGCTTTATAGCATAATACTGAAAAATAATACCGATAATAAATGCGAACACAAAATCAATCAGCCATGTGCCATACAATATGCTACCGAATAAAACAACCGGAAAAAATAATAAAAAACTTTCAGCAAGAATATCACCTAGTGTGCAACCACTTCCGCAATGTAAAGCACCGGCTACAACGCTTTGCCAGAAAGACTTTTCGGGCATATTCATGTTTACGTTTGCATCTTTATGCATCATTATTTTATGCGTTGATTTTCTGCCAATCGTGTAATAGGCAATCAATGCAAGCGGTCCTGCATATAAGCCCGTAATCGGCCACACAAAATTCATAATCATCATGTGTTGTTTATTGCCTGATAATATATCAATCACTATTATTATCAAACACAAAAAACCAATGCCGATTGAAACGCGTGCTATAATTTGTAAAGCATCCATTTGCTACATTTTCATTTTCATAATGCCCGGATAAATTCTTAAATATATTTCCAGTACAGTTGGATTCTTTCCATACAAACTATACAATTTGGGATCATCATTATAAAAAGTAAAATGACTGCCTATAGCAATTCTTGTATTATTTAATTGCAGTAAATCATAATTAACACCAAGCGTGTAAGCATTTACCGGAAAAAGATTATCACCCCACAATGTTTCATCAAGGTTTAATTCTTCTGTTGATTTTTTTACGTATTCATACTTACCGTATAAAGCCAGTTTTTTAAAGTGATAAGATGCTTCAAGCAATGCAGCGTTTTCGCCGTCCTCATTCTTTTGTTTATTCATTCCCCAAATTGCAGTTGCATCAAATGAATGATTATTTTTTAATGAAATTACATATTCAACAGAAGCGGTTGTACGGTTTACATTTTCATTTGGACGCAATGCTTCAGGACTTTTTAAATATGCATGAGAAACTTGCAAAGCCCAGTTTTTTGATGGATTAAAAGAAAGTCTTCCGCTCCATGAATCGAAAGTTGCTTTATCAATATTATAACGATTTTCATTGGGTTCGCGCCCGGTAAAAGAAGAACCTTCTAACTTAAATTCTCCAACATGAATACCTAAAGTAGCCACACCAAAAGTTATATGCGTTCCATCAATCCAGTGATGCGAAATTGGTGCATCAGGATCATCCATTGCAGAAGCGCGATGCATAAATGCAACAGGACCTAAAGCAGGTTCGCCGGGATAACCAACATACACAAACACATCAGATTTTTTTGAAAGCGCATAAGAATATGCAACAGATAATTCAGAAAATAAATCATGCGGATGCTGACGATCAACCAGGGGACTATCATGTGCAGATTCGCCACTTTGAAATAATAGCGGATAACCCTTTTGCCCGGTAAAAATTGCATCTAAAGAAAACATAGTTCCAAAGCGAAACAAGCCACGTTCGCCAATTTGTTTTTGTCCCATAAACATTAACCAGTTGGGCACATCAATTTGTTCATCACCACGCGAACCTTTACCGCTTAAATCTTGTTTATTATAACGAACGAATAAATTATAATGCAGCATGTAAATCCATTTTTTTGAATGATACATTTGCCCGTACATCGTTGCTGCATCGGGGCTCCAGCCTGTACCGGAACCATTGCGGCTCATAGGAAGGTTGCGCGAAAATGAATGGCTCATACTGCCCATCGGCATGCTCATATCCGTTTCATTCATGTTCATATTTGAATCATTCATATTCATGTTGCTCATGTTATGATGCATATTATTCATCGGCATTGTATCACTTACATCCATTTTATCTTTCATTTGCATGGAAGATTCTTTGCGCGGCATAATAGTTTTTTCAACCTTTCCGCAGTCCATCATTTTTTTACCATAATATGGATTCTGAATTTCTTTCTCACTGCTGAGCCAATATGTTTTTTTCATCGGACAATAGTCAATATACACAGGCTTATTAGAAATTGATATTGACTGAACAAGCGTTGACATTTCGTTTGATATGGCTTCAAAATGTTCACGCTGGTGATCTATATCATCCACTTCAGAAATGTGATCAGCGTTATAAATGATTTTATCTTTTTGAGATGCAAATACTTTTTGTTCTGAAATATTCAACTTACTTATATCTGCGTTTTTTGCGTCGTTTAATAATTGACTTGCAACAGTTGTAGCAGCGCTTGCATCATCTTTTACAAGTGCATCTTTTAAGCTGTAATAATCTGTAAGTAATGTTTGAATTGATATGTTCTGTGCATTTGCAGCAATTGTAATTATACAAAAGGTTAATGCAGATATAATATGTTTCATTGATTTTGTTTTCGTAATTAATAATAGCAGGATTGATAAAAGCTATTTATCAAATACGAAAAACACAATTGCGTATAAAGGAAGGAATGGATTGTATGAAAGGTGGTCCATGTATTGAATGCGCTACATTATCATCAACACTTATAATAGAATTTATAAAAGAAGAGTATTGCGGATGAATACAAACAAAATAAATGTTCGGAACATTATTAATGCTTGAAGAAAGATGATCTGTTTTTAATTGAAGTGTAGCATGCTTATCATTACAACATCCTTTAGCTTTTTCTTTTTGCATGCTGCAATTGTTGCAGGTTGCGGGTATTGGCGCAGAAACATCCCAGCCAATAAATTTTCCCATGCAATAGTGAAAATTTATTGTAGCGCCGCTAGATGCAACTACATACACAAAACATAATATAAAAGCTAATTTTTTCACCTGGTAATCAGTTCAAATAATTTACTAAATTCAAGTAAGTAAAAGTACGATCGTTATTGCACTCATTACAATCATTAACAAGTCTTCTATAATTGTAACCGTGCTCATAGGCAAATTAAATACAGCGCCCAAACATGCGCATTTAATTTGCCGTTTATTTAAAACACTTTGCAATACACCAATAATACTAATACTCATTACAACAAAAGTTACCAAATTTGTAAACAGCGGATTAAACGATGTTATAAAGGCGAGACCTAAAGCCACTTCAATAAAAGCATATAAATATCCATAGCCTGCCCAGTGCTTAGCTACAATATCATACGAACTATAACTCTCGGCAAAGCCTTTCAGATCAAGCATTTTAAAGAAAGAGAATATAAGAAAAAACGCGCCCATAAAATTTTGCATCCAGCGCATTAGATTAAATGTATGTGTTACTTCAATTAAAAAAGTGATGATAAAAATATAACTAAAGATCACCAGCAAAGGCTTGTAAGTTTCAAACCATGTTTTTATTTCTTCATTGCTCATTATTATTTCAGAACGATGCATTGTATGATCTTCTGATAACTGGTATTTCGGGTAATCTTTTAAAGCATTTTGCAAAGCATTTGTTTGTATATGATGATGCATAATAACTTCAGCTTCATTTTTTTCAAGTTTGATATGTACGTTTTCAACGCCTGCTACAGATGATAAAAGCTTTTGCACTTTTGCTGCACAACCATTACACGTCATTCCGGTTATTGAATATGTATGCGTCATGCAGTAAAATTATAATAGCTATAAAGATTGCTGTTATACAATTATGGATTGTGTTTATAGAATTCAGCCTATTTTGTCTAAAGTTTTGCGGTGACGAATATCACTTTGTTTGAATGCGGTTGGTGTTAAGCCCGTAACTTTTTTAAATTGCGATGATAAATGCGCAACGCTGCTGTACCCTGTTTCGAAAGATATTTCGCTCAAATTTTTTTCATCATACACCAATAACTCTTTTACTTTTTCAATTTTTTGGTTGATAATAAATTGTTCGATGGTGATGCCTTCAGTTTCAGAAAATAATTTGCTTAAATAAGAGTAATCGTGATGCAGATTTTCTCCAATGAAAACGCTGTAATTCTTTTGAGGTTGTTCTTTGCTATAATGAATACTTTTTATGATGAGTGTTTTTATCTGCTCAATGGTTTTCTTTCTTTTATCATCTAATAATTCAAAATCCAACTGCTTAAGACCATTTGATAAATGTTCCAGCTGTTGGTTTGTAATTGAATCTTCTTTTATTACAACTTCGCCTAATTCAACTTTAAGCGGATGCAAACGCAATTTTTTTAATTCATTTTCAACAGCAAGTTTGCAACGGTGGCAAACCATATTTTTTATAAACAGATTCATTATGCAAAATTACTTCTTCATAATTTTAAGTTCATTAATTAAATGAATTTTGCTATGATAAATTGTACATTATTTACAATCATAATGTGTTTGCCTTTTATCAAAATGCAAAAGCATAATCGATCCTGTTCTTATTAAAAAATTTAATGCTGTTATCTAAGAAAAGCCGTTAAGCATCTCCTGTCTCACTAATAATAAGTTTATCAAAGTACTTAGGTTAGGAAATTACATTAACATTCATCAAATGAATATTTTTTGTATTTTAGTTCCCTAATCCGGTTATTCGCCATAGCAAAAAAATAAATTTTTGGCTTATGTACCCTACTTATTCGTACTATTATTTAACTGCAATACTGTTAGTACTTGTTGTTGTAAAAACAATTCTTTATATAAACAGTACCAGTAAATACAATCTTTCAAGCTGGTTCTTTTTTACTGCCAATGCTATGTATAATTCGCGAACCGGACGCAGCAGAAAGTTGAAGGTTTTGCAAAACAGGTTAACACTTGCAATACTAATTGTTGCCGCAGTGGATGTAGCTGCTGCGCTGCTATTTTCTTAAAATTTGAAAATCAATCAGTAACCTGAATTTTCTTGTTAAGCTGAAGCGTATCATTTTGAATAATTTCATTGTATACTTTTTCAATCCCATTTTTAAGTGATATAGATGCTTGCCAGCCAAGTTGTTTAAGTTTTGATACATCCATTAATTTTCTGGGCGTGCCATCTGGTTTGGAAAGATCATTTTTTATTTCGCCTTTATAACCAGTAATATTTTTAATCAGCAGCGCTAAATCCATCACGGAAATATCTTCACCGGTACCTATATTAAGTAAATTTTCATCATTATAATTTTGCATCAGAAAGTAACATGCATCAGCCAAATCATCTACATGTAAAAACTCCCGCTTAGGTGCTCCTGTTCCCCATATTTCAACAAAAGACTGGTGCTCTTTTACAGCAATAAATTTCCGTAATAACGCAGCCAGCACATGAGAATTTTCAGGATGATAGTTATCGTTAGGTCCGTATAAATTAGTGGGTAGAACAGAAATAAAATTGCATCCATATTGATTGCGATAAGCATTACATAATTCTATGCCGGCAATTTTTGCAATAGCATAAGGCTGATTTGTTTTTTCAAGATACCCGCTTAAAATATATTCTTCTTTTAAAGGCTGCGGCGCAAGCTTTGGATAAATACATGACGAACCCAACAAAAGCAATTTTTTAGCTGTATTTTTATAAGCAGCATGTATAACATTGGCTTCTATTAAAAGGTTATCATAAATAAATTCTGCACGATAAATATTGTTCGCTAGAATGCCTCCAACCTTAGCGGCAGCAAGAAAAACATAATCTGGCTTTTCGTTTTCAAAAAAAATATTTACTGCAGCTTGGTTTCTTAAATCAAGTTCTTCGGAAGTTTTAAGAATGAAATTTTTAAACCCTTGTTGTTTTAATTTGCGCAAAATAGCAGCACCTGCCATACCATTATGACCTGCAATATAAATTTTATCATTTGTGTTCATGCTAATTAAGCGCTTCTGAAATTTATAGTTATTCGTATTGATTTCTTACAGTATATCCGGCATCTTTTAATAGTTTCTCTCTACTGAATAAATCTATATCTGAATGCACCATTTCTGATATGAGTGATGAGAGATTATAAACCGGTTGCCAGTAAAGTTTCTCTTTTGCCTTTGTTGCATCACCCAATAAAAAATCAACTTCTGAAGGGCGATGATAACGTGCATCAATACAAACAACTTCTTTACCGGTTTCTATTTGGTATGCACCATTTGAACATGAAGCAACGAATCCTTTTTCTTTTTCGCTTTCGCCTTTAAATATAATTTCTATACCTAATTCTGCAAAAGACATGCGTATAAATTCTCTTACTTCAGTTGTAATACCTGTAGCAATTACATAATCTTCTGCAACATCTTGCTGCAGCATTAACCACATTGCCTGTACATAATCTTTTGCGTGTCCCCAATCTCTTTTTGCATTAAGATTTCCCATGTACAATTTGTCCTGCATACCAAGTGCAATTTTTGCAACGCCGCGTGTTATTTTTCGCGATGCAAAAGTTTCGCCGCGCAAAGGACTTTCATGATTAAAAAGAATTCCATTACAAGCAAACATATTATATGCTTCACGATAATTAACCGTAATCCAGTAAGCATATAATTTAGCCACACCATAAGGTGAGCGAGGATGAAAAGGTGTTGTTTCTTTTTGCGGAATTTCTTTTACAGCGCCATATAATTCTGATGATGACGCCTGATATATGCGCGTTTTTTTTATAAGGTTTAATAATCTCACTGCTTCAAGAATGCGTAAGGTACCCATGCCATCTGTGTTAGCAGTATATTCAGGAGAATCAAAACTTACCATTACATGGCTCATTGCACCAAGATTATAAATTTCATCTGGCTGCACTTCCTGTATAATGCGAATGAGGTTAGGTGAATCTGTAAGATCGCCGAAATGGAGTTTTAACTGTACATTTTTTTCGTGCGGATCCTGGTACAAATGATCTATTCTTTCTGTATTGAATAAAGAACTTCTTCTTTTTATGCCATGCACTTCATAACCTTTAGATAATAAAAGTTCTGTAAGATAAGCTCCATCCTGACCTGTAATACCTGTAATTAATGCTTTTTTCATACTATACTATCTAATGTAAAATTAGTTTAAACATTGTATGAGCATTAAAAATTAAGGTTTGTGATTTACTTGTTGTTGTATTATCCTGCAGCATCAATTACGTCTTCTTTATAACGCTGCATAATATTATCAATGGCTAAAAAATTTTCTGCGTATCTGCGCGCATTAATAGAAATATATGTATTGTCTTCATTCAAAGCACGGTTAATTACATGCGAGAGCGAAGGTATATTTTCAGCGGGGCAAACAATACCAATATTGTTATCTGTTATCATTTTATACAATCCTGAAACGGCATTAGCTGTAATTACTGCAAGACCACCAACAGATAAAATAGTTGTAAGCTTGGAAGGCATAACATGATGCGCCACATTTGCCTTTAGTATTATCAAATGTATATCAGCCATATTAAGAAACTCATTGAGTTTTTCAGGAGGCTGCAATGGCAAAAAAATTAGATTACTTAATTGCTTTTCTGCTGCGAGTTTCTCTAATGTTTTTTTGTAAGGACCAGATCCACAAATAATAAATTGAACTTCAATATTTTTTTGTTTGAAATTATCCGCAATTTCAAGCACAGCTTCAAGTCCTTGTTTTTCTCCGATAGATCCTGAATATAAAACAACCGGCTTACCAGGATTAAAACCAAAAGAAGTTTTCAAAACTGATTTATCAGGCAACGGAAAAAACTTTTTTATGTTTGCCCAATTAGGAAACAGGTAAATAGGTTTATAGCTTTTAAGTTTTGCTCGTTCTGCCATATCAGAAGAAATAGTAGAAATTTTATCAGCTTGCTTAAGAATGTATTTTTCAATTTTAAAAAGCAGACTAAGAAAACGCATTGAGCTGATCATCTTTAAATCATTTGCTACATCTACCTGCATATCCTGTATATGATATAAAAATTTTGCCCGGCAAACCTTTTTATATAATGCTGCCAGCAAACCAAGTGATAATGGTGGTGTAACATTGATGACATAATCAAATTTTCTTCCTGTAAGGGTAATAAGTTTCAAGCTAACAGATGTAAAGAAAGACAAATCGAGAAATACACGGTTTTTGCCTTTAGGATTTACCGGCACATAATGTGGGCAGCGATAAATAGTTATTTTATTACCTGCCGGAGTTGTATTTATTTCTTTAGTAAACCATTTTCTTTTTTTTGCATATGGTTGTTGAACCTGCCAAAAAGGGTAATATGGGTAAGTAGATATAACAGTACAATTAAAATCATGATCTGCAAGCCAGTTCATCATTTCATCATTATATTTTCCGATGCCGGTTGGCTCAGGGAAATAATTACCGCTAATAAGTAAAATTCTTTTTTTCATCAAAACTTTAGCTGGCGAAAAATATTACAAGCAAATTAAGGTTCATTGCTTAAACATATAAACAATCATTTAAATGAATAAATAATTTACTGATTTTATTCTATTCAATTTATAATTTGTAGTTATACTACACAATTTATACAATTACTTATACCCTTATATAATAAGTAAATTAAAAGCTATATCCTTTCAAAAACTCATATTTATCAATTTGTTTTTGTACCATTTCTATAAACTCTGGTTTCCAGTTTATTTGGTTTCTGGTTTTTTTAGGGCTTGCAAATACTATACTTGCGCAATCATTAAGATATTGCTCATCTATATTTTCCAGTCCTAAAAAATTACATATTCTTACTATTTCTTTTTTAGGATCTGTTACAAAATTTTCATTACGTATATCAAGCATTGGGAATTTATTTTCCTTTT
>CAXSDU010000026.1:9588-9886 GCA_964236165.1 uncultured Parafilimonas sp.
GGCACCCTCTGTTGGTTTTTTTTATTTTGCTGATTGTTTCAACATCATTAAAATGTTCCTGAATGTTTTTTAACAACATTTCATCATCTACTTCACGCAAAACATGGCTGCCACCGCGTGCACGTGTGGTAATATTATCAAAGGGATTTCTGATTACATGTAGAAGCGCTATATCTTTATGAATAATATTATCTATTTCAAATAATGAATTAATATCATTAGCAAGTCTTCTGCTTGTACCGCCACCTTTTTTATCGCCAATAACGATGAGTGCACGGAAGCGCATCCGCTTACCGCC
>CAXSDU010000026.1:9896-38789 GCA_964236165.1 uncultured Parafilimonas sp.
CCTTTTTATCGCCAATAACTTTTAATTCTGTGTATTTACCTTGCCATTGATTGGGAACTTTATAAACATATCCTTCCCAAACAGCACCATTTTTTGCAAACCATTCGGAACGTGCAAGAATCATTGAAAAAATAGCTCTTTCAGATTTCGTGCTGCGCATATATTTCAAAACATCTAACTCATGAGCTAATACAATATTTGGATGCGCATCTAATATTGCACCAATAAGACTATGCCCGCTTCTTGGATAACCTACAAACATTAAATACTTGTTTATGTGAGAATAATCTGCACTTTTCATTAACCTGTTATAGTAACTTTTTGCATATAAGTATGCTTTATCTTCAATTTTAGTTTTTATAGTTTTTAAAGATTGTCCTTTAAGCATTAGTATAAATTTTGAGTGATTTGATGTAGATGATAATTTTTATTTGCGGCTTAAAAAAAGATAAAACACTTTTTATATTCGGTTATAATTATTAAATTATTTACAATAATTATTAACTGGCTGACCTTTCATAGCTGCGCTCAATATTAAATAGCGTGGATCTTGTTTTGAATCAGGCTTTCTTATTCCAGTCCAAAAATCCCAGTAAGTCCAGCCCCATTTATATTTATCCATTTTATTTATTACGGTGCCTAACCAACATGCAGCATTATAAGGTGTTCCATCTGCACTTTTGCCAAAAATTCCATCATCGGTAACACCAAATTCGCCAACATAAATGGGCACATTATATTTTTTTTGAAATGCTAAAACAGGCGCAAACGCTTTGTCAATAACAGCTTCATCTTGTGGCATTTTAAAAGAAGTTGTGGTTTCAGCCTTATCTCTTTTCTCACTTCCCTGCGTTCCAAGCATAGTTAAATCTGTAGGTACGTACATATGAAAAGAATAAACAATGTTATTATAGTTGGTGATAGGTTTTAGCCAATTAAAATTTACAGGATTTCCTTTCATACCAAAACCTTCTACAATCAGATAACGTGAAGCATCAATTTTTCTTATAGCTGATATTAAGTTTGTCATTTGAAAAGTATAATCTTTTGTGGTAGACCTCCACTCGGCAGGAGCATTCCATTTTCCCTGAAACATTTGCTTTTCTAATCCTGCTTTATTTGCGCTGATTGCTTCTAAAATATTAGGTTCATTCATTAAATCAAAAGCTAAAACAGTTGAATTATTTTTATAATGACTTGCTATAAAGCACCACAGCTTTGTTAATTGATCCCAACGTGCAGGGTTTGTCCATATCTCACCATTTTTAAAACCCGGCATTGAATGCATATCAATAATAATTTTAAGATTATCTTTCTTTGCCATGTTGATCGCAGTAGTCAAATCAGCAAGACCATTATTTTTTAAAGAATCTAATACAGATCCATTTGTATCAAAAAAAGGAGAAGTATTAAATTTATTATCAGGATTTGCAAAAACTGCTAACCTTATAACATTAGCGCCACATTCTGCTGCATAATCAAAATCTTCCTGCTTTAAACTTTTGCCTTTATTAGTTATAATCAATTGCAGATTAACACCTCTCCATAAAGAAGGATCAATGCCTGCGGGTTGATTTAAGGCTGATGAATAAAATGATTTATCAGATAGGTCATCTGCTTTTACAGATTCAGATGTATTAACTGCAGAATCTTTTTGATTTAATTTTAGATTATCCGGCTGTTTTATATTGCATTGACCTAATGATAAAATAGTTAGAAATTTTAAAAAATAATTATTTACGTCAAAAAGAAAAAAAAGCTTTAGCATAAAATTTATATTTAATTGTTCGCATTACTTTGTATAAACATTTAGTGCTTTAATGTTTATTAAGTTTTTTTATTAAGAATTGCGGGCTAAATTCTTTGAGAGATAAAGTATTAAATCCTAGTCTTTTTTTAACCATGTGTACACCCATTAAATTTTGGGTTGCTACACCTAACGAAGTAGAAATAGCAGCACCAAGTGCTCCATAAATCGGTATTAAAATTAAAGCTAACACAAAAGAAACTACTCCATTAATTATTGCAATATTCCGGTTATCTTTTTCATAACCACTCATAGAAAGTAAATATCCAACGGAACCTGTTATAGCATTAAAAAATTGACCGATTGACAGTATAATTAAAAGCGATGCACCTCCTGAAAAACCTTTTCCAAAAACAGACATAATTGTTTTTGAAAATATACATATAAATAACACTAATGGTGTTGCAATTAGCGTCATTAATCTTGTTGCATTTTTTGCGTAAGAGCTTAGCTTGTTCATTTGATTATTATGATAAAGCGATGCAAATCGCGGTGCACTTACAAGATTTATAGCAATTAAAATAAAAGAAACTAATTGCGACGTTCGCTGTGCAACTGCAAGTTTTGAAAGATTTTCTGCATCAATAAAAAAGCCGCCTATAAATTGTCCTCCCCAGGCAACAAACAGGTTAAGGTTTGATTTTGTCCAAAAATATTTACTGCTGCTCCAAATAATTTTGTCATCATATTCTCCTGCTTTATCAAATGTGTATTTTTTCCAATAATAAAATGCTGTAATTAATGTTACACAAGAAGCAATAAAATATATAAAACCTGCAGAAGTTGATGTTTTTATACCAAAAATACATATACCTACTATAACCAATACTGGAAGCGTTACGTTTTGTAAAGAAACCGAAGCAACAACTTTTTTAAGCCCTTGTAAAGCATTTGCATATACGGTGTAAGCAACTATCATTGGTATTGAAAAACCCATCCAGAATAAGGGTTTTGCCAAATCTGGTTTTTTAAAAATTTCAGCTATGTAATTAGCACATAAGCTTATTAATACACCTACAATAATTGAAACAATTACTGTTCGTTTTAAAATTATTTTTAGAATGCTTTGTACATGATACCATTCATTTTTTGAACTGTGTATACTTGCATATTTTATTAATACGTTATCAGTACCCAACCTTGCAACGTTTGCAACAATCCATAATATTGTATAAGCTAAAAAAAAGTAACCAGATTGGGTTGCTCCAAGATAACGTGTAATTATCAAGGTCATTATCAAGGTTGCAACGGATGCCAGTCCTCGTATTATTAATGCAAATACAGAATCAAATACCAGTTCTTTATTATCCTGATTTTTAGAAACAAAACCAATAAATTTTTTTTGTATTTTCTTAAGCATTGTTCTTAGTTCTTTTCATCAAAAAACAAAAAAATATAAATATAAATCTGGGGTACTTAATTAAATATCTTTTAATTAATTTGGGTTCATCCCATACGCGATAAATCCATCGAATATTATATTTATCAAAAAAAGCCGGATAGTAATTAGGCTTTTTTGAAATTTGATGTAAATAGCCACCGCACGTATAACTATAACCAGACCAACTATTATTTTTCAACGTTACAAGAAATTTTTCTTGTTGTGGTGTACCCATTCCACAAACAATCATTTTTATATTTTGTTTTTTTATTTCATTAATAGTTTCTTCAATTTCAGACTGCGTTTTAAAAAAACCATTTCGATAATATTTTATATCAACAGCATACTTTGTTTTTATAATATCTACTGCTTTAATTAAATCTTCTTGTGTTGTTCCAATAATTGCAACAGGTAAATTATTTGACTTAGCAAAAGAAAACACAACAGGCGCAACAGAAGAATCATCAAAACTGTATCTTTTTACTTTTCTTTTAAAAAATGAATTAATTAAAAAAACGAGAGAAATTCCATCTACGTACCAATTATCAACATGCTTGGAAACATCTAATTGATTTTTTAATATTAGCATGGAATACGGATTTATAAAGGAAGTAATTCCTTCAGAAACTTTAAATTCAGCTAAATTCTTTACCAAATTATTCCAACTTTCAAAAGAATTTTTTTTTACAGATTTCATTGTTAACACACATTAATTAGTTTGTTTTAATGCTTTATTGCGAAATTTCAATATTTCATTATCGGTATAAAAATGTTTTACAAGTTTAGAATTATATATTTTGTCGAGATATACTTGCGGAGGTAAGTAGTTTTTAATAAAATTTTCGTAAACGGGTGCATGCCATTTAGCTGATGAAAGGTTAACACTTTGAAGTGCGAGTTTATACCCAACAAAATCTTCAACAATGTTCCATATGAATTTTAAATTTTCAAGTTTAATTAATAAGATATCATATTTACCTTTTTGAATTATTGAATATCCTTTTTCTTTATCGAATGGGTATTTAAAAATATCAACGCCTGTAAATCTTTTAATTTCTTTATCAAACCATGTGAAAGGATAATCATGATCGAAAGCTTTTTCAAATATCTCAAACAGTAAAGACAAATCGCTTTCTAACCTTAAATCTTTTTTATCAAGTTCTGAAAAATGATACATCCAATGCTGCAAATCCTGAAAATATTGAGAAATGTTTCTTGCATAAGGATCTCTGACAAGTGATATTATTTTTATTTTTTTTCTTTTATTTAATGCTACTCTTCTTGACCAATCATAAAAATGCTGGCTGAATCTTTCAGTAAAATTGCTTCTCCTTTGTTGATAAAAAACAAAACATGGCCAATTGCTATATAAACTGTGTACATGTAAACTGCCTTTTATAGCTTCTTCTAAAGAAGTAGAACCCACTTTACCCATTTGGTAAATAAGTAAGTTTGATTCATTTGAATAAGCTTCAACATCCTGCGATAATTTTTTAAATTTATTCATTGTGCGTAGGTATTGGATTTAAAAAATTTATTTTTCTAACACTTCAATTAATCCGTCAGATTTTTTTGCATCAATCTTTCGAATAAATAAACATCCTGAGTTTTTAATTGAATAATAATCATTTTCAGTTAATACGTTTGGCTTTTTTTCTTTTTCCCAATCCCACTTAATATAATGTAAGCCAAGAGTGTTTTTGTTATCCGAAATGTTTTTAGGCAAAATATTATTATTATATAATATGCTATGAAATAATACTTCATCTGAAGAAGAACAAAATTTTAAATAATTAATAATTTTTTTATTTTTTTTATCATTCATCCAATTAAATATTTTCTCAACGGCATCTTTTGTTAAACCCATCCAGGTTGATCCTTTACATAAAACAAACTGAGAAGTAAATTTTCTGTCAGGCAACAGGTAGAAAAATATTCTTTGACTATAATATACTCCTTTAAAAATTTTATTTAATGCCCGATTTTTTAATTTGTGCTGCGGATTTAATATAGGCAGATCATTAAAATGATATTTAGTATACCGATTCTTTGCTCTTCCTTTTAATTCTTTCAAAGCATTTAAAACCCATATAGAATAATAGTTTTCTAAAATATTTATTTTATCAAAAATTTCATTTCCTTTAAACAAAGGATAATCGTGCCCGCTTAACAAAATATAATAATCATTGTTATTTAAATAAGCCAATTTGAAAAGATTTAATACTGCTTTATTTTGAGAATAACCTCCCCATTGTACATCTATTCTATCTGTAATAAAAAAAATATTAGAAGCATTTAGCCTTTTTAAATAAGGAGAAATGTCAACCTTTTTATCTATATGAATATAAAAAAAAGCATTGCTGAAATTTAGCTTCTTAATAATGCGGTCAATATTATCTATATAATCATGTGCCAGTAATAAATAAGCAATTTTTTTACTCATTTTACTAATTAAATACTCGTTTTATTTTGATTAAATTTTTGAAGAGCATTCATGTATATTAATTTTAGGTTAGCATTATCATCATACTTAGTAACGTTAGTTTTATCAGTATGCGCCAGTTGCATAAAATTATTAAAGAAGACTCTTGTAATTTTATTATCAATTAGCAACGGATTTATTTGTCTTATTCTTTTTAACAAAATTCGTACTTCTTTCAAAAATTTATTTGAAGGAACAACTAAGCTGTTTGATTGTACATTATAGTTAAAAGGAAACTCTTTCAATTGTAATAATTTAAGAACCTTATTTGTAAAAGCTGAACTAAAAATTTCATCTGAATCCAAATCACCAATTATCAATCGATCTTTACCCCAGTACTTTATAATACGTTCAATACATACAGAAGGTTCAGATCCTGCTAAATATCCTCCTAACATCCAATTAATAAATTTTCCTTCAAGTTCATCTTTTAAACAAGCTTCAAATTCTCTGTATTCCTCTGCTCTTGATACAGAATATAAATAATGAGATAAAGCCCTTTTAAATGGATGCCTTTTTAAAATAACAAAATATGGATCTATATTTTCTTGCTTATGTATTTCATCGATAGATGCCGGATGTACGGCATATAAAGTACTCGCATCAATAAAAACTTTTGAATCTGAAAAATTATTATAATTTTCATTAAAGCTTTTTTCAGTACTAATAAAGCCGCATTTTTCAAAAGGAATATGATTACCCTTTCGATCAAACATAAAAAGTTTTTCTTTATTAGGAAGAAAAAAATGAGGTTCTTTTATTTTTGAAAGATAAATTTCCGGGTGCTGTGACAGAACCTGAACGAATGAAGTAGTGGCACACCTTGGCAGCCCTGGAATAAATAAAAACTTTCTCATTTATTTTGCTTCTGTACTTATAGCTTGAGATAAAATTAAAAGATAGCCAAGCCATAAATTATCATTCCATAAATCAGTAGTAAAGAGAAAAAAAACGAATAAAAAGGTTGCAAAAACATATCTTTTTGATAGCCCCATTTTTCTAAAAGCCTGAAAAAACAAAAAGCCTAATACTAATGTAAGAACAAACCCATATTCTGATAACATTGTAGTAATGGAACTATAAGGTTTGTTGGCACTCGAACTTAATGCCCAGCTAATATCTCCAACTTTTGCAAGAATGGGTCCTAAAATTTCTTTATGATACCCACTCATATTTAATCCTGGAATATTTGGTATATCATGCGTAGATAAAGCAGATATATATGTACTTGCCCACAATGCAGGTGTACTTGAAAACTGCCCTAAGCCAGTTCCTGTAAAAATAGTTACCGGGTATTTTGCATATAACTCTAATACAGAAATGTAAGCAAAAATTTTAGGATTATATCCTGTAGTATTGGCAAAACCATTATTAAGATTCTGAAATCTGTCAATTGCATAAGGGGTACCTATAATAAGAATTAGAACAATTAAGAGAATCATGTAACCATTTTTAAGGGATACTATTGCCAAAGCCCCTAAACCCATAATCATTCCAGTTAAATAATTAGGAACAATAAAATTTAATAAGGATATTATTAATGTTTTATAGTTTCTAAATTCTTTTTTTGCAAAAATTTCTGCAGCGAAACCAAAAAAGCCAATTACAGTAACAATTTTAGCACCGCCCTGACCATAAAATGATGAAAATCTATCAGGTAAAAAATTAATATATGGTAATTTAAAAGGAAACCCATATTGAACCATATTTAGCAGGCTAAAAAAAAATGTAAACACATTCACAGCACGTAAAATTACCTTTGCATCTACATATTTATTAATCTTAAAACCAAGAATAAACATTAAAAAAGGTAACTGCAGAAAAATAGAAAGTAAAAAGGCAGTAATGGATATTCGATTAAAAAACGAACTTATTATAACTGATATAAAACAAACAGAAACTAAAATAACAAATTGGAATACCTGCTTCCTTTGTGGCTTAACAGCAAATAAACTTGGTAAAATGTATAATGGATATGTTGCGGATACTCTTGGAAGTATAAACCAAATAACAGAAAACCATTTATTAAATATCGATTTTGAAGAAGCTTTACTTTTTACCTCATCATCTTCTGCTAAAAAATTAGTCTTTTCTAATTTATCATATATCATAAAGTTTATTCAAAGAATTAATTTCTAACAGTATTTTTATTTTTTTTGGAGGTTTTATTTTTACCGTTGCCGTTACCATTACCGTAGCCATAACCATATCCATAGCCATAACCGTAGCCGTAACCATATTTATAAGAAGTACCTTTTGTAACATCATTTACTACTACATATAAATTTTTAAACTTGTCGTTTTCAATCAAATCATTAACAATATCAATGCTGTTTTTAAAACTATATTTTTGCCGTATTACAAAAAGGTTAACGCTACTATATTCTCCTAAAATCTGAGCATCTGTTACTGCACCAATAGGTGGAGCATCAATAATAATAACATCAAACTCTTTTTCAAGTGTATCAAACATATTTTTTACAACAGGAGACATTAATAATTCTGCCGGATTAGGAGGTATTGGACCACTGCCCAACAAATAAACAGAAGGGCTTTTTGGAACTTGTTTTATATAATTCAAAATATTTTTTTCAGTAATCATGTAGCTTGAAAAACCGGTATCGTTTGGCAAATCCAGCATAGAAGAAAGTTTTGGTTTGCGCAGATCTAACTCCATCAGTAATACTTTTTTGCCGGACAAAGCATATACCTGAGCAAGATTAGATGCAATAAAAGATTTGCCTTCTCCGGATGTGCTGGAAGTAAGCAGGATTTTAGGACATATTAATCCGCGTGTAGTAAAATCCATATTTGTTCTGAATACTCTAAATTGTTCGGCTATTACCGAGCGACTATGTTTATCTAATAAAACCTCATAACCATCACTATGTCCAATCTCTGCCAATATTGTACAATCAGTATTTTCAGTAATATCTTCCCTGCTTATTATGCGACTACTTAATGCAAATTTTAAAATTACATAAGCTGTTGGAATTATTAGTCCAAGTAAAAAAGCAGCAGAGAGAACAAGTGGCAAATTTGGAAAATAAGGTTTGTATTCTGATTTAGGTCTTTGTATAATGCTTGCACTGGAAATATTGGAAGCCTTGGTAATAGCAGTTTCTTCTTTCTTTTGTAAAAGATATAAATATAAAGCTTGTTTTACATCGCGCTCTCTGCTTAAGTCAATATATTGTTTTTCCTGAGATGGTACTTTATGTATTAAGCCTGCTATTTGATTATTTTGCTGCTGCAAACTTGTTTTTGTAATTTCTGCTGCATTTAACTGGCTTTGCAAGCTTTTAATCATATCACTGCGCAGGTTAGCAATTTGCATATTTAAATTGCTTGTTAGCGGATTATTTTCCTTCACAGTTAATAATAACCTATCTTTTTGTACCAGTAATGTATTAAATTTTGTGGCTAAGTCTACAAAGGTTGGATCTGTTGTTATAAGTGATGGAACCGGGCGACTATTATTTTGATCATTTTTAAGATAGCTTTGCATTGTTTGTATTACATTCATCTGCACTTCTGCTTCATTCAATTTATCATAATAACCGCTTGTATTATCAATTAACATTTTTGATTGCTCATCTAAATCTGCAAGATTATTTGTTTGTTTGAACTGTTGAATATTGGTTTCAATACCTTCAAGATCATCAGATACTAATAAAATGCGTGAATTTATAAACGCAATAGCACTATCTGACATTTCATTTTTTTCGGAAAGATTGCGGGTCATGTACTCGCGAACTAATGTTTTTAAAACATCTTCTCCTTGTAAAGGCAAATTAGTATTGTAATCCAACTCTATCATATCAGTCTTATCATCCGGAATTGCTATTGTAATATTTTTTGTAATTGCATCTATTTGTGCATCTACTGATGTTACTGATAAGACATAAGAAGCGTTATCAAAATTTTTATCTGTTTGAGTTAATACTATTTTACCTATAGATGTTTTTATAGTATCTCCAAAACTGGCAGTTGCTTTAAAGGAAATATTGGAATTTGATATAATAAACTTTTGAGGCACGTTGGGATTTAAAATATCAATTTCAAAAAAATTAGCTAAAGTAGAATCTGAAATAGGAATAAAAACAGCTTTGAACGGACTTGTTTGATATAGTGGCTTATTTATTATTCTTCCACCACTGTAATAAGATATATTGAGGTCCATATCTTTTACAACTTTTTCAGTTAAATCTCTTGATTGTAAAATAGCCAATTCGTCGTTTACACTACTTGGCATATCAAAAAGATCGCTAAAACCTGTTAACATTGTTGAAGGTAAAAAAGAAGCAGATGAATTATTGCCGTTTTCTTGATCTTGCACCAATACTTTGCCTTGCACTGTGTACATAGGATTGGAATATTCAACAAATAAAAAAGCAATTAAAAACATTAACAGTATAAAAATTGGGTACAATTTCCAGTGATCAATAAAACGACCTAATATTTTTTTAAAGTCAAAATCATCTTCATTTTTTTTTGCTTTTCTATTGCTGTTCATAGAATTAATTGATTTCATAGCTGTAGCCACTTAATTTCTTATAACGCGCGTGAATAATATTAAAGTAACTGATAGAACAGAAGATATAATAGTGATATTACGGTTGCGTACTGCATCCACACTTTCCACTTTAAATTTACTTGGCTCTACATAAATAACATCATTTGGCTGCAAATAAAACCAGGGAGAGCTAACTATATCTTTCGAATTAAGATTAAGTCGAATCATTTTTTTTGCATCCAAAGTATCCCGTAACAAAACAAGATTGCCTCTTTTCCCAAATATGGTAAGATCGCCTGCCATACCCAGCGCATCAAAAATATTTACTTTTTCATTTGGTATAATAAAAGTGGATGGGTGCTCTACTTCACCCAACACAGTTATTCTAAAATTTGCAAAGCGTACATTAATAACAGGATTATTAAAGTATTTACTCACCTGTAAATGCACGGCATCTTTTGCTTGGGATGTAGTCATTCCAGCAAGGTGAATTATACCTGCAAAAGGCAATTCAACATTACCACCGCTATCTACAAGATAACCATTGGGAACCTGTTGACTAACACCGCTTGAGCTGCCCATAACAGGTGTGCTGCTATTGCCACCATTTACATTACTACTATTACTATTTAATAAATTGGTAACGTCGTTATCGATAGTTTGAATTGTAATTGTAAGTAAGTCTCCGGTTTGTATTACAGGGCTTTTAAAAGGAAAAGTTTTAGCTATCTGTGGTTTTGCAGTATCTGGCAAATCTTCAAAATAAGCAATATTTTTATAGGAAGTACATGATGATGAGCCGAAAAAGATTGCAGCGCTTAAAAAAAATAAAATTGTACAAGGTGAAAGTAAACGTTTAATAAGCAGTATCATTTATAATTTTATAGGTTATAAAAGGATTATTTTAATAAATTCAAAAATAGAAAACTTTGGGAAATATATCACCTAAATTAATAAGCGCTTTCCTGTCCTTTCAATACTGCTGCAAATGTTAGCCAAAGAATTTTAATATCCAACAATAAACTCCAGTTTTCCATATACCAGATGTCATGTTCTACTCTTTTCTTCATTAAATCTATCTCTTTAATTTCTCCTCTGTACCCATTTGCCTGTGCCCAGCCTGTTACACCAGGTTTAAGGTATAAACGAGCCATGTAATGATTTATCCGTTCATTATATTCCTTTGTATGACGCAGCATATGCGGTCTTGGACCAATAATACTCATTTCTCCCTTTAAAACATTTATAAATTGAGGCAGCTCATCAAGACTGGTTTTGCGCAAGAACGCTCCTAATTTAGTTATACGCATATCATCTTTCGTTGCCTGTATAACATCGCTCTGATCATTAACTGCCATACTTCGAAATTTAAAACAAACAAATGAATTGTTATCTCTCCCCGAACGTTCCTGCCTGAAAAAAACAGGACCTTTGCTTTCAATTTTTATTAATAATCCAATTAAAGGTATAAGCCATGAAAGTATAAAAAGCATAATAAACCCACTTATTATAAAGTCAAAAGTTCGTTTTACGGTTTGATTTCGTAAGCGGGCTAAAGGTTCATTATATTTTTTAAATACCGGCATACCACTTATATAGTGCATGCGATATCCAGAACTTTCTGTTGTTTCATTTGCTATAAAATTTACTCTTATACAATGTTTTTCTGCTTCATCGATTAGTGTATTAATTTCTGTTGGATTAACTGTGGATACTGGAAAATAGAATTCATTTATCTTATTTTTCTTAGCAAAGTCTATATAAGGTAAAAAAGAATTCGTTCCAGAAAAATTGCTTTCATTAAAATGGATATTTCCATAGAAAAAATTCCTTCCTTTTCTTTTTAGTTTATCTGCAATATCTAACGAGTTATCTGCATGACCAACGATAGCTACACGGCGCCCCCTTTTAAAAATAGTATGTAGAAATGAAGAAGCCTCATTTTCAAACATTCGAACTGCCAAAGCTGTAAAAGACCATAAAAAATCAATTATAAATAAATTGATTTTAACATAATCAAATATTAATGCAAAAGAATGGATAATGAAAAAACCACTGCATGTAAAAACTATAAGTGTTCTTTTTCTTCCTATAAATAAGCGTTCCTGGTTACGTCTTACAAATTTTGATAGATTATGGAGTGCTATTCCAAGAAAGCTAATATTTAAATAACAACAGAAAAGGTTAATCAAAACATAATAAAGACTTTGCTTCAATATAAAAAAAGATGCAGAAATGAGAAGGTTTAACAGAACTATTCGATATATGGATAGGTAGCGCAAAAACATTCTAATATGATTTAAAAATATATTAGATAACTATAACGTTTCAAATATACAAAAAAGGCAATTAATTACCTTTCTTGCAATTATAAACGTAATAAGGTTCAAATACGTACCCTTACCCGAAATATATTTATATATCTAATTATTAAAAGATTAAATTATTAACTGCAACCCATACTATTGCCACAATTTAAGCATTTATAACAAGTACCACTTCTAACAGTTATATGTCCGCAAACATTACATGATGGAGCATCACTTTGCATACTTTTGGCTGCAGCATTAACGGCATCCAAACTTGATTCAGGTTTAATGCCCGCTGTTACAGAAGCTTTTTGTAATTTTTGCTGTTGCGTCTGATTACTTATAACATGAACATTGCTTAATTCAGGTTTTCCAATAATTTTTGCTTCTTCAATATTTTCTATATTAGAAATTTCAGGTTTATCAATTACATGCACAAGGTCAGTTCTGCCAAGATATTCATAAGCTAATGCTCGAAATACAAAGTCAACCAACGATGTTGTTGTTTTAATATTTGGATGATCCACCATACCGGCAGGCTCAAATTTTGTAAACACAAATTTTTCTACAAACTCATCCAATGGAACACCATATTGTAATCCTACAGAAATTGCAATAGCAAAGCAGTTCATTAAACTGCGTAATGTTGAACCTTCTTTAGCGAGGTCAATAAATATTTCTCCTAATGTGCCATCGTTGTATTCACCTGTACGCAGAAATAAAACCTGACCATTTATTTTAGCCTTTTGTGTAAATCCGCGGCGTTTTGCAGGCAATGTTTTTCTTTCAACAATCTGGGAAAGTTTACGTTTTAAAGTTGTATCGTTACTTGCCTGCATGCGTTTATGCACTTCTTCCAATAAGTCTTCTGCAGTAAGTTTAGATAAATCAACAATGTTTGGTTCAGGCTGAATATTTACAATTTCTCCCTGCGTAACAGAAGCTGATTTATTGTCTTCTTTTGTTTCTGCTTTTTTCTTTTTGTCTGATTTATTGCTTAGTGGTTGAGAAAGCTTAGAACCATCTCTGTAAAGTGCACAAGCTTTTAAGCTTAATTGCCAGCTTAACATATAAGAATCTGCAATTTCTTCGATTGTGGCTTCGTGTGGAAGATTAATCGTTTTAGAAATTGCACCGCTTAAGAACGGTTGACAAGCTGCCATCATTCTAATATGACCATGTGCATGAATATATCTTTCGCCTTTTTTACCGCATTTATTTGCACAATCGAAAACAGAAAGATGTTCTAATTTTAAATGAGGTGCTTCTTCAACCGTCATTGCTCCGCATACATAATCATTACCAGCTTCAATTTGTTCTTCATTAAAACCAAGCGCACTAAGCAAATCAAAATTCCAATCATTGTATTGCTCGGCTGCAAAGCCAAGTCTTTCCAAACAAGCTTCACCTAAAATAAATTTATTGAAGAGGAAATTTATTTCGAATGCAGATTTTGCGGCATTATTTAGTTTCTGAATTTCTTCAGCTATAAATCCTTTTTCACTCAATGTTTGTGAATTAATGAAAGGCGCTCCATCAAATGTAGCTGCGCCCACAGCATATTTTATAATAGCATCAATTTCTTTTTCATTATAACCCAAATGCTGTAAAGCAACCGGCACACTTTGATTAATTATTTTGAAATATCCGCCGCCAGCGAGTTTTTTAAATTTCACCAAAGCGAAATCTGGTTCTACGCCTGTTGTATCGCAATCCATTACCAAACCGATTGTTCCTGTTGGCGCAATAACAGTTGTCTGCGCATTGCGATAACCAAATTTTTCACCTAAGGCAACTGCATCATCCCACGCTTTGCATGCTGCCGATAATAAGTAGTCAGGGCAATATTTTGCATTGATGCCAATTGGTTGCAGGCTTAATCCTTCGTACGCTTCTGTAGCATCGTATGCTGCTGCACGATGGTTACGCATAACACGTAACATATCTTCCTTATTATCTTCGTATTTTGGAAATGCACCTAAAACGCCAGCCATTTCTGCTGATGTTTTGTAAGCAACACCAGTCATTATTGCGGTGATAGCGCCTGCAATGCCGCGTGCTTTTTCGCTATCATAAGGAATTCCGCTCACCATTAACATTGTTCCAAGATTAGCAAAGCCTAAACCAAGTGTTCGGTAATCATAAGATAATTGTGCAACATCTTTTGAAGGAAATTGTGCCATCAAAACAGAAATTTCTAAAACGGTAGTCCATAATCTGCAGGTATAAGCAAAACCATCAACATCAAAAAGCGTTTTTTCAACATCAAAAAACTTCATCAGGTTAGCACTTGCCAAATTACATGCAGTGTTATCAAGAAACATATATTCACTGCACGGATTAGACGCATTTATTCTGCCACCCTGCGGACAAGTATGCCACTCATTAATTGTAGTATCATATTGTGTTCCCGGGTCAGCACAACGCCATGCTGCATAATTAATCTGGTTCCAAACTTCGCGTGCAGGAATTTTTTTCATTGCACGTCCATCTGTTCTTGCTTTCAATTCCCAATCGCCATCTTGTTCCAGTATTTTAAAAAATTCATTTGGAACACGAACAGAGTTATTTGAGTTTTGACCTGATACAGTAAGATAAGCCTCGCCTTCATAACTATTATCATATCCCGCAGCAACCAAAGCACCTACTTTTTTTTCTTCATCTTTTTTCCAGTTAATAAACTGCATAATTTCAGGATGGTCCAAATCAAGACAAACCATTTTTGCAGCGCGTCTTGTAGTGCCACCACTTTTTATAGCGCCTGCAGATCTATCTCCTATTTTTAAAAAACTCATTAAACCACTTGATGTACCACCGCCGCTTAATTTTTCTCCTTCACCACGAATTTTTGAAAAATTTGTTCCCACACCAGAACCATATTTAAATATGCGTGCTTCACGTATCCATAAATCCATAATTCACCCATCATTTACCAAATCATCGCTCACACTTAAAATAAAACACGCATGCGGTTGCGGACGTTCATAAGCACTGGTTGATTTTTTTAGCTGACCATCTTTTGCATCAACATAATAATGACCTTGCGGCTTACCAGCGATACCGTAACTTTCATGTAATCCTGTATTAAACCATTGCGGACTATTGGGCACGCAAGCTTGATTTAAAATACTATACACTAATTCTTCATAAAACACTTGTGCATCTTGCGGACTATCAAAATAATTATAACGTTCGCCCCAAACTTTCCAGCAGTTTGCCATGCGATGTGCTACTTGTTTTGCAGATGTTTCCCTTCCTAAACTTCCATCAGCCTGCGGCACACCGGCTTTACGAAAATATTTTTGTGCAATGATGTCTGTTGCAATCTGGCTCCATTGTTTTGGAACTTCAACATTTTTCATTTCGAACAAAACTTCACCAGTTGGATTTTTAATTACGCTGGTGCGATAGTCATATTCGAACATATCAAAAGGGCTAACACCTTCTTTAGTAAAGCGGCGTTGAAAACGAAGTGCATTCGTTGGTTTTTCTGTCAACATTTAAGTATTTTAATGAGTTTGTAATTACTTTTTAAATCCCGGCAGTTTACGTTAGAGACGGAAGACGAAAATATCTTTATGCATTGAAAAGTGAAAGTCTGAATATGCACATTATGTGGAAAATAGATTCGTAATTTTCCAAAGCTCAATGGCATACTGCGTTTTAAAATTTATACACAATCTGCATAAATTTTTATTGTTAATTCAATATTTAAAATTAAAATTTATATTGTACATATCACAATTTAAAGCTTTATAATGGTATTTATTTCGATAACAAGGCTTAAGGTTAAATCTGTTTTTATATACTTCAATTTTTACGCCTAATGAAGCATCAGTAAAACAATTGTTAAAAACCAGCGGCTTTTTAGGAGGTAAAGAATTAGTTTATGCAAAGCTTACTTTCTGGACATTAACCATATGGAAAAATGATGCAAATATGAAAACATTTCTTAATTCCGCAGCACACAGAACAGCTATGAAAAAAACTGCCATATTGGTGCAGCGAGGCTTCTTATTTTCGCTGGACGCAGGAAATGAGTGCCTGCCTTCTTTAAAAAAAGTTTCTGAAAAATTATTGAAGTATGGAAAATTAACTAAAGTAAGAAACCCATCAGCTAATCAAATTTCCAATTCATTTCCGCCTGTAAAATGGAGTAAGCTGCAAAGAAATTTTAAACGTATTATATAATTATTTACAACTAACATTTTAATGGTTGACTATAAAAGTTTAATGCTAAATTTATATTCTCACTTTAAATGGTAACTCTATGACAACGCAATTATGGCTTAATCTGCCTGTAAAAGATATAGAAAAATCAAAAAATTTTTTTTCTAAATTAGGTTTTTCATTTAATACAGAACACGGTAATTCGCCTGTTTCTGCAAGCCTTGTAATTGGCAAAAATGTGGTTATGCTGTTTGAAAAAAATACTTTTGAAGGCTTTATAAAAAAAGATATTACAGACACCGAAAAAAATAATGAAATATTAATTTCTATTGATGCAGAAAGCAGAGAAGACGTGGACAGCATGGCAAAAAAAATAATAGAAGCAGGCGGAGAAATTTATAGTAAAGCAAGTGAAAAAGATGGATGGATGTATGGCTTTGGCTTTGCAGATCCGGATGGTCACCGCTGGAACGTTTTATATATGGACATGAATAAAATGCCGAAAAATAATTTTTAATTAGTACAATTTAAAAGTTTAAACAACTGTTTGCTCTTCTTCATTAAAAACAATTCCGCTTTGCTGTAATTCTTTTAAAACAGGCTCGTAAATTAAAGGATCAACTGGTACATGTAAGCCTGTAAGTTTTATCTTTTCTTCAAGAATTAATTTAGCTGCAATACCTAATGGCAAACCAACTGTTTTTGCCATAGCTGTATGAATATTATCTTCACCTTTTACAACAAGGCAGCTTTTTACATTTGAAAGTTTATCGTTCAATTGGTACTCAATTTCGTGCAGCATTACAATCATGTCTTTATCATCCGGTTTTAACGCAAGCTTAGTTTCTAATATAAATTGTAAAATATCCGCAGCACTGCACAAGCCTTTATCAATAATTATTTCATCATTCAATCCTAAAAAAAATAATTGTTTTAAAGTAAGGTTTGCTTCGTGCATTTGAACAGCAACACTTTCTGCAGCGCGGCTTTTTACATCATCAACATTTAAAGTTGTAAGCTCGCCTTTTTCATCAATCATCATAAAATCATCTTCCGGTTTTTCGCCTTCGCTTATTGCCTCTTGTTCTGCCTGCATAAGATGCATCAGTTGTTCCATCATTTTTTTTGCATACTCAAGCCTTGTGCTAAGCAACTGCGTAAGCCATTCGCTGAATCCGTGAATTTCGAAATGTTGCTTAAAGAAAGCCGATAACGTCATTCCATTTGTATCATATACTTTTTCTTCATCTGTTAATTTAAGGTCGATAATATTTTTCCATCCAAAACAAAAATCAGGATGTCTTAAAGTAGTACGCACAAATGTTTTTATATCATTCAAATTATAAACAGAAAGATAACTTAATGAATCGCGGTTTGGATAATAAGAATAACTGCCTAAGCCGGGAACATCTGCATTATGTTCTGTTGAAAATAATTGATTGTATGGCAAATGTATTTCTTCATCATTTTCCTTATAATCTGCACCGGCTTTACCTGCCATTACAATGTTGCGCGGGTTCCAGCTTATTTTATAATGCCAGGGATTATCGTCACTTTCCGGTGCAACAAGACCGCCGCAATGTGATTTGAATGAAATAATTTTTCCGCCTTTATTTTTTATATTATTTATAAGCTGCATCGCGCTCATGTGATCGATGCCAGGATCAAGACCCATTTCACACAAAAACAAAATATTGTTTTCTTTTATTTCTGCAGCAAGCATATTTATCTTATCATCAACATAAGAAGCCGTAAGCAAATGTTTTTTAAATTTTAAGCAATCGAGTGCAACCAGATAATGCAGATGTGGAGGCATTAAAGAAATAACAACATTGGCAGTTTGTATATGTTGTTGTCTTTCGTTTTCGTTTGTAACATCAATGGCAACGGCAAAAACATTTGGTTGTTTGCCCGCTTTTTTTTGTACAGATTGCAAATCATTATCAGCAATAGTTATTTTCCAGTTTTTTTTTGCAGAAAGATTCTTTAAATAATCAATAAGAACAGTAGCAGATTTACCGGCGCCAAAAAGAAGAATATGTTTTTCGGTTTTATCAATAGACATTACGATGAAAATTAAGCAACAAAGTTAAAGCTAAGGTGCTATTAATTGTCACCTACGGCATATACATTATTCGCATCAGAACTTACCAAAGAAACTTTTGAAGTTGCATAAGATGAATTTATATCACGTGGTGTTTTTATAGTAACTGTTTTACCGGCTTTTAAATTATGCAGATACATTGTTTCGCCTTTACGGTAACGGCCTGAGGCATCGTAATATTGGACATCAACTACTACAAGATCAAGATTATCATCGCTAATGTTTGCGATTTTTAAACTTCCGTTTCCATTATCCATGGTAACATATTCAGGCACATTTACATAACTTATAGCTGATTTCTCCTTTATATTTTTTGTTGTTGAAACGTTATCCGATGCAGGTTGATTTACAGATTGATTAGCTGTTATTTCAGGATTATTGGTTCTGCGACGTACAGGTCTGTTTTCTGCAGCGTTCAAGTCGCCATTGTTAACTGTTGAAGCATCTTTATAAGAATTATCTGCAGGAATATTGTTAATTACAGAAGGATCGAATTGTTTATTGGCAGATGTATTATTTTTCTTAAGATCAACATCTGAAGCATTAGAAGAATTTGTTTGAATATTTTTATTTGTTGCAACATTATCTGCAGCTGTATTTATTTTTTCCGGAGCATTAAATTTTACATTGTTTGCATATGATATCGTTTTTTCTTTAGCAACAGGTTCATTTAATGGGGCTACATTTTTTTGTGTTTGTTCTGCAGGAATTTGTACTGATGCATTTTTATTAACAGGACTTATATTTAAACTTTGTTGTTCCTTTTTATCCGGCACTATTGTTTGCTGATTAGCTGTTGCAATTGTTGCTACCGCTGTTTTAGTGTTATGCATTAACCAATAACCAATACTAAAAATTACAACCAGCGCTATTGATGGCAGAATAAATTCAGATGATTTGCCGAAAGAAAATTGTTTTGTTTTTTTCTTCTGCTGAAGCAGATTATCAATATAATTGTCGGTAATTGTATCAAGCGACTGCTCAAACTTTTTTTCCAGAACCGGCGCTTTGTTTTCAGTTTCGTTAATTGCTCTTATATGCACCGGTGGAATTGCTAAAATTGCTTCAACTTTTGCCGGTGCTACTGTACTCTTTTCATGTTCCCAGTCAAGCCACGCATCTTCCCAATTTAAAGCTTTTGCATTAGCTATATGCGCATGTTTTATATCTACAATTTTTAATGATGAAATTTTCTTTGGTTCAGCAACAACAGTATTAACATAAGCTGGTGTTTGTGTAGTTATAGTTTGAATTTTACTCCATGCAGCCGAAACTTTATATCGTGGTTTTTGTTTGATAATTGCCGGTTGAATAAGGTTATCATTCATAACAACCGCAGCCTGTACAGTATTGCTTACGCGTGAAATTCTTTCTTGTTTTGTAATTATTAGATTCGTGCGATAATCATCAGGGCTTGGAACATAATTTTTAAATTCAGCCATTTCGCCGGGATAACTCCATGCAGCACTGCGTCCATCAATCCATACTAAATCATAAGGCTTTAAACCTTTTATAACAAGTTCTTCTGAAGTAAAAGGACCTTGTTCTTTATTGTTGCGCAACAGGCGATAAACTTTGTTGTTCATAATATGTCTAAAAAGTATAAATGCTTATTTGCAGAAAAATATTGTAAATGCTCTGATAAATTTTAATTAAAATAGTTTAATTGATTTAGCCGGTTTTTTTGATTAGAATTATTTATAATCAAAGCTTGTTATCCTCACTTTATACACGGGTTTAGAATAATATTTTTTTATGCATTAGACAAAAAAATCAATTGACGTAAGTTTGCAGAACCACTTTTTAAAAGCATGCAAGAACCAGAAGGTAAACTAATTGCAATTGGCGGAGCAGAAGACAAGGGAACCGAAGTTGAAAAAGGCGACATTCATAAAAATAATCTTAATTTTTTTGAGCTCGGCATCCTGCGCCGTATTGTAGAAGAAGCCGGCGGCGTAAAAAAACGCATTGAAGTTATTACTACAGCATCAATGATTCCGCATCAGGTTGGCGAAAATTATTTAAACGCATTTGGAAAAGTTGGTTGTGTGAACGTTGGTATCATGCACATAAGAACCCGCGAGAATTTGCAAAATGCCGAATATATCGAGAGACTAAAGAAAAGTGATTGCATTATGCTCAGCGGCGGCAATCAATTGCGTTTATCAGCTACACTTGGCGGCACCGATTTTTTAAAGCTTTTAAGACATCGTTATCAAACTGAAAAAATAGTAGTGGCAGGTACTTCTGCCGGCGCCATGGCAATGAGCAATACAATGATTTATGAAGGCAATCCTTTCAGAGCGCATTTAAAAGGTGAAGTAAAAATTACAACAGGTTTGCGTTTAATAGATAATGTTATTATAGATTCTCATTTTGAAAAACGCGGTCGCTTTGTACGTCTTGCACAAGCTGTGGCAAGTAATCCCGGTTGCATCGGAGTAGGTCTTGGAGAAGATACCGGAATGATAATTAATGAAGGCAATAAAATGGAAGCAATCGGCAGCGGATTAATTGTAATTATAGACGGGCATGAAGTGATCCATACTAATATTGCAGATATTCCCGAAGGCAACCCGATGAGCATTGAAAATTTACGCGTGCATTTTTGCGCACGTGGCAATGGTTTTATAATTGACGAAAGAAAATTCGTTGAGAAAATGGGAAAAGAAACCACACCGTTTATGAGTGATGTATTATAAATAATTATTGTATGAATATTACAAACAAACTTATCTGGGTTTTCGTTTTTATTGGAGCTATTATATTTCTGTCTTTCATTCGCGATACAAAAAATAAAAATAAAAAGATTATTTTTTTTGGTGATTCTATTACAGAACAAGGTGCAAAACCGGGCGGTTATATTTCTGTTATGCGGGATATGCTTACACAACAGGGAATAAAAAATTATGATTTGGTTGGTGCAGGTATTGGCGGCAATAAGGTATATGATTTGTATTTAAGAATGCAGCCTGATGTTATTGAACAATCACCAGACATTGTTGTAATTTGGGTTGGTGTAAATGATGTTTGGCATAAAAGCATGTTTGGCACCGGAACTGATGCTGATAAGTTTGAAAAATTTTATCGTGCGATAATTAAACAATTGCAGGATAATGGTACTAAAGTTGTGCTGGTAACACCAACCACTATTGGCGAAAAAAATGATTACTCTAATCAGCAGGATGGTGATCTTAATAAATATTCGCAAATCATCAGGAATATTGCAAAAGATTCAAATCTTCCTTTATGCGATTTGCATTCAATATTTCATACTTACGAAGTAAATAATAATGCTTCCAATGCAGATAAAGGAATTCTTACAGTTGATGGTGTGCATTTAAATGATGCAGGCAATAAACTTGCAGCAGATGAAATATGGAAAGTGTTGAAAGATGTTCAGTAATTATTCTTAAAAGCCGGATGAAAATTCTGTAAAGTTTCTCTTAAATAATCTCTCGATAAATGCGTATAAATTTCTGTTGTAGTAATGCTTTCATGCCCGAGCATTTCCTGTACTGCGCGTAAATCTGCGCCGCCTTCCACCAAATGTGTTGCAAAAGAATGGCGAAATGTATGCGGTGAAATATTTTTTGTTATACCTGCCTTTTTTGCAAGGTCTTTTATAATATAAAATATCATTACACGCGATAAGCTTTTTCCAAATTTGCTCAGGAACAAAATGTCTTCAAAATTTTTTTGTGGCGTTACATGATTGCGGATTGTGTCTTTATAAATCTTTATATATTTTATTGCATCGCGACCAATTGGCACAAGTCTTTCTTTATCGCCTTTTCCAATTACACGTATAAAACCAATATCAAAATAAAGACAACTGATTTTTAAATTCACGGTTTCACTTACACGCAAACCGCAACTGTACATGGTTTCAAGAATGGCTTTATTGCGCGTACCATCTGGCGTACTGAGATTTATTGCAGAAATAATTTTTTCAATCTCTTCAAAGCTTAGTATATCAGGCAAACTGCGTTTAAGTTTTGGTGCATCCAGCAAAACAGAAGGATCTTTTGTAACGATATTTTCCATTATGCAAAATTTAAAAAAACTTCTTATGCCCGAAATAATTCTCGCCTGTGAGGCTGCATTTATACCAAGCTTCGCAATCCATTCAATAAAATGTTGCAAGTCTTTTAAAATAATTTCTGTAGGCGTTTTAAGATTATTTTCTGCCAACATATATTGTGTGAGTTTTTCAAGATCACGCAAATAAGCTTCAACTGAATTATCGCTTAAAGAACGTTCAAGCTGCAGATAAGCTTTATAACTTTTTTTATAAGAATCCCACATTTAATTTCCGCTTAAAGATTTCAGGTTTGCGATTGAAGATAGTGCTTACATTCGCCAACACAATTTTTCAATGTTACAATATTTAATAGCAAATGCAGCCCGTTAATCTTTACTCATTCAGAAAAAAAGTTAGTATTTATAAAAATATTTTTAAGAAATATTTACGCAAAGTAGAAAAATTAAAACCCGTTGGTTTAGATGAACTCGCAGAAAAATTAAACGCAGAAGTTTGGCAGGAAATTGATTGCCTTACCTGCGCAAATTGTTGCAAAACCATGACGCCTACTTTTACAAATAAAGATATTCGCCGAATATCTGCGCACCAAAATATGAAGCCTTTTGAGTTTAAAGAAAAATGGCTTAAGCATGAAAAAAAAGATAAAGATTGGGTCAACAAAAAACAACCCTGCCAGTTTTTAGATCTTACTACAAACATGTGTTCCATTTATGAAGTGCGTCCAGATGATTGCGCAGGCTTTCCGCATCTTACAAAAAAGAAAATGGTTGATTATATACACGTGCATCAGCAAAATGTTTCTTATTGCCCCGCAACGTATAAAATGGTAGAAAAGATGATGGAGAAGATTAAAACCAGTCAACTCTCAACAGTCAGCAGTCAACAGAAGGCGTATTAATTTTTATTCACTTTACATTTTTCAAACTTAGCATTTCTAATTTCTTACTTAGAAATACACATCTTCAATTAAAAAATATTCAACCGGTTCTTCATTTATAATTGTAATCGCAAGTACATCAAATTGCACATATTTCCATTGTGGATTTTTATATTGATATTCTTCTGCTGCTATTTTAAGCATGCTCATTTTTTTATGGCTCATACTTTCTTCGGGCTTGCCATATTTATCAGAAGTTCTTGTTTTGATTTCAAAAAAGCGCAGGCGATTTTCTTTAGCAGCAATTATGTCAACTTCCGCGTTGCGAAAGCGCCAGTTACGTTCAACAATCGTAAAATCATGTTGTAATAAATAATTTACGGCAAGTTCTTCTCCTTTGTTTCCGGTAGTTTTGTTCCAGTTCAAAATAAATTTTTTTGAGGTTGAATTATGATACAAGATAAATTTTTTAAACTGAAAGGGAAAGTGCAAAACTATGCCTGGGGCGGCACTGAATTTATTCCGCATTGGCTTGGTATAAAAAATGATGAAAAAAAGCCATTCGCAGAATATTGGATGGGCGCACACGCATCAGCGCCATCAACAATAATAATAAATGAAACAGAATATTATTTAGATAAGTTGATAAAAGAGCAACCAGGAAAATTCATTGGACAACAAACACAAAACGAGTTTGGTGAGTTACCTTATCTTTTTAAAATACTTGATGTAAAAGATATGCTTAGCATACAGGTTCATCCAACAAAAAAAGAAGCAGAAAAAGGATTTGAAGAAGAAGAAAGAAAAGGTATTGATATCAAAGATTCAAAAAGAAACTATAAAGATAAAAATCACAAGCCGGAAGTGATGGTTGCCTTAAGTGAATTTTGGTTATTACATGGATTTTTAATGAAAGAAAAGCTGCACAATGTTTTAAAAACTGTTCCGGAATTTGATGGCTTTAATGAAATATTTTTAGAGAAAGATTACAAAGGATTATATGAATATGTAATGACCATACCGCAGCATGAAGCCGATAATTTATTAAGCAAACTGGTGGAAAGAGAATTACAGAATAAACAAAATAATCAGTTAACAAAACAAGATGCGGGCTGGTGGGTTGCTAAATTATATCAGCATAATAAACCGAATGAAAATTTTGATCGCGGTATTTTTTCCATCTACTTTTTAAATATAGTAAAGGCAGAACCTGGTGAAGCCATTTTTCAGGGCGCAGGTTTGCCGCATGCATATTTAGAAGGACAAAATGTAGAACTAATGGCAAACAGCGATAATGTTTTACGTGGCGGCTTAACACCTAAACATATTGATGTTCCGGAATTAATAAAGCATATAAAATTTGAAGGCATTGAACCGAATGTAATGAAAGGAAAACACGTAAACGATGAAGTAAATTATGCTTGCCCGGTTAAAGATTTTGGCATTAGTAAAATTGAGTTGAACGAAAATGAAAGCTACAAGTCGCAATCTCAATCCATGGAAACAATTGTTATTATAGATGGCGAGTTTCAAATAAAAGGAAGCAATTTACTTACAGCAAAAAAGGGTGAAACAATTGCTATTTTGCCAAACGAAATATATAATATATCAACCCAAAATCATGTACTTGCATATAAGGCTTTTGTACCATTAAGTTAAATGGCTATTTTTGTTTTAAATAATATTGATTATGAAGTTATCGAAGCAAACAATTCTTTTTTATTTTATACTTATTGCACTTACCGTTATTGTGAAAGTTATTTGCGCGCCGCAAATTGAGCTCAGTGGTTTTAGTTGTGTAATTGCAATTGCATTGTTTGCAGGCATTACAGTAAAATATAGAGCAAAAGCATTTTTATTACCTTTAATTACGTTGTTTTTAAGTGATATGTTACTGCAGGTTTTACATGTCTTAAATCTTTTTCCTTATGCCGGTTTTTACAGCGGACAAATTATAAATTACATTCTGTTTATTTTAATTACACTTATAGGAATTTCTTTGCGTAATTATAAAGTTGCGGGCATTGTAGCAGCTGCATTTATAGGACCTATAGTTTTCTTTTTGCTTTCAAATTTTATAGTATGGAAAACGCAAGGCGCAATAATGGGTTACAGTAATGATATCAACGGATTGATGCAATCTTATGTTTTTGGATTACCTTTTTTTAGAAATAGCTTAATATCAACAATTATATTTCTACCGGCGTACGTTATGTTATATCATTGGATAGTTTATAAAAAATTCAGCTTAGCAACTGTAAATAATTGAAATTAATTTTAAAATTTAAGCCCACGTTTTAAATTTAATGCATCCTGTCTCCTCTTGGCTTTAGCTGTTTTATTATTTCAGCTTCGTAAATCAGCCATTCATTCCAGCGTTTGCGTACTTTTTCCTTGCTGATGTATGTTTCACCCAATTCAATAAATGTTGCATAATGCCCGGCTTCGCTTTCCATAAAACGGCGGTAAAATTTTTTAAGATATTCATCATTCAAACCTTCGCTCAAAAGTTTGAAACGTTCGCAACTTCTTGCTTCAATCAAAGCACATATCAAAAGTTTATCCAGCAAACGGTCTTCTTTACTGCCGCCTTTAATTTCAAAATGAAATAACTCATTTACATATTCATCTTTGCGTTGTTTGCCTAATTTTAAATTGCGCTTACGCAGTTCCTGTAACACCAAACGAAAATGTCCCCATTCTTCTGTAACGATGGGCGATAATTCATTTACCAATTCTTCTTTATCAGTGTATAACTGAATAAGTGAAATGCAGCTTGTTGCTGCTTTTTGTTCGCAGTATGCATGATCGGTTAAAATATCTTCTAAACTTATTTCAGCAAGATTTACCCAGCGTGGATCTGTTGGAAGCTGTAAACCAAGAATATTTTTTTCATCAGGCTGCATGGGTTCAAAGATATTATTTTAAGATTTCCTGCTTATGCATTCCGGCACAAATCAATAAGAACAGATAATTTTATTCGAAATAAAATTTTTTATTTCATTTTCATAATAATCATTTAAAAAATTAATTTCACGGCTCAAAACTTTTTATGAAAAAATTACTGCTTATTAGTTTATTGCCTTTTTTATTTATTGCATGCGGACCAAAAATTTATAAATCTGATGAGTTTTCATCTGTAGCATCTACACATAAAACGGTAGCCATTTTACCTGCAGCCGTATCAATTCAACTTCGTCCAAACCAGGCAAAAAAAATTACTGCTGCTGATATAGAGCATAGTGAGTTTACTACCGGCTATGGTATACAGGATAAAATGTATGGTTGGTTTTTAAGGCGAAATGACAGAATGAAATACACAGTCACTTTCCAGGACGTAAGTGAAACGAATGCTAAATTAAAAAAAGTAAATATCAGTTATGATGATTTACGCACTGCTTCAAAAAAAGAGCTTTGCGATTTGCTTGGCGTTGATGCCGTAATATCTACAAATATTTCAATGGAAAAACCTATGAGTGAAGGCGCCGCAGTAGCCATTGGTGTTTTGATAGGCGCGTGGGGCGCAACAAATAAAGCTAACATAACTATAAATATTCATGAACATAACAAAGGTGATTTAATGTGGAAATACGATTACCAGGCATCTGGCTCTGTGTTTAATTCAACTGACCAGTTGGTAAATGCTTTAATGAGAAATGCCAGCCGGAAATTTCCTTATAACGCGCGATAATTTTTTGATCTTATTCAATTTTATTTTATGAATGAGCAATTACAATCTATCCGTAATAATCAAAAAGAAACCTGGAATAAATTTTCAGGTGGCTGGAAAAAATGGGATGCATTTAATATGAGTTTTTTAAAGCCGATGGGTGATGCAATTATCAAAGCGCTGGAAATAAAAAGCAATGACATTGTGTTGGATATTGCGTCGGGAACTGGTGAGCCGGCATTTTCTATTGCAGCAATCGCAAGAAATGGAGAAGTATATGCAACAGATCTAGCTGATCAAATGTTGGATATTGCCCGCGCATTTGCTGATGAACATGATATAAATAATATTGAGTTTAAGGTGGCAGACGTTTCAGAGCTTCCGTTTAGAAAAAATTTTTTTGATAAAATAAGTTGTCGCATGGGTTTTATGTTTTTTCCTGATATGCAGGTTGCGGCAAACGAAATGTTTCGCGTTTGTAAAGATGGCGGCAAAGTTGCCACTGCGGTTTGGGCTGCGCCTGAAAACAATGAATGGGTTACTGCTATTACAGAAGTTTTATCAACCCATATTGAAATGCCGCAACCGTCACCTGGCGCTCCGGGAATGTTCAGGTGTGCAAAGCCTGGCTTAATAAAAAAATTTTTTGAGAACACAGGTTTTAAAAATGTGAAGGAAGAATCTGTTTCAGGAAAATTAGATTATGAATCAACGGAAGAATACTGGCAAATAATGAATGATGTTGCTGCACCGGTTGTAAATGCTTTAAGCAAAACAGATGAAGCAACACGCAGCAAAATAAAACATGAATTAATTGAATCGTATAAAAACAAGCTTACTAACGGTCGTCTTTTTATGAAATATGCTGCAACAATTATAAGTGGTGAAAAATAGTTCATGTTTCAGCAAAAAATTGATTCATATTTCAAAACTTACAGCCTTAATTTTTGTCAATTTTTCTGCTTGCTTATAACATTGTTTATTTGCACTTCAATTAACATCAATAATTATGAGCTACATAGCAAAAATTCATGCACGTCAAATTCTCGATAGCCGCGGCAACCCAACAATAGAAGCAGATGTAATTACAGAAGCAGGATTTTTAGGCAGGGCTGCAGTACCAAGCGGTGCATCAACCGGCATACATGAAGCTGTTGAACTACGTGACGCAGATGATAAAGTATATGGAGGTAAAGGTGTTTTAAAAGCAGTATCAAACGTAAATAGTATTATTGCCGGAGAGCTTAACGGGTGGAGCGTTGATGATCAAACAGGCATCGATGCAAAATTGATTGAGCTTGACGGAACAGATAATAAAAGCAAACTTGGCGCAAATGCTACACTTGCTGTTTCTATGGCGGCGGCAAAAGCTGCGGCTATTGAAAGCGACTTGCCATTGTATCGTTATCTTGGCGGTGTAAACAGTACTGTTTTACCAATGCCTTTAATGAATATTTTAAATGGTGGCGTGCATGCTGATAATAAAATTGATTACCAGGAATACATGATTGTACCAGTTGGTGCAGATAGTT
>CAXSDU010000027.1:0-958 GCA_964236165.1 uncultured Parafilimonas sp.
CGTTTCCCCGGCGATGCACGTGCTGGTCATGGTCATCATGCAGCATCTGAAATATTAGCGAAAGAAGCATTTACCGCAGCCGCTGATCCCACAAAATTTCCTGAACAATTAAAGAATGGTGTAAAGCCGTGGCAGGCAAAACGCATTCTTTGGAACACTTTTAATTTCGGCGGCACCAACACAACAAGCAACGATCAGTATAAAATGGATATTGGCATGTATAATCCTTTGCTTGGAAAAAGTTATGGAGAAATTGCAAGCCTTAGCCGCAGCCAGCATAAAAGCCAGGGTTTTGGTAATTCTGCGCAGCGCGGCGAATCGTACGAATATTTTTCTTTAACTGCAGGTGAACCAATAAAAGGTAGTTTGTTTGATGATGTTTCCACTACCTGGCAACGTGTGCAAGGCAATAATAAAATAGAACAACAAGTTGATAAGATTATAAGTGATTACCAATTTGCGCATCCTGAAAATTCTGTGCATGCATTGGTAGAGTTATATAAATCAATCATGCAATTACCAGATAGTTATTGGAAAAATAAAAAACTTGAAGAAGTAAAACAATTGCTTGTTGAATGTAATGGAATTTATACTGAGGCTACAACATCAACCGAGTTTGCAATACCACAACAAAAATTTTCAGTTCAGTTTTTAATAAATAAAAGATTGAACAACGATGTTCAATTGAAAAATGTAAAATTGCTTTCATTAGATTCTTTTGTTAATGCGAATCTTCAAACTGATGTAAATTTAAATTTCACGCATAGTTTTTTGGTTGATAAATCAACACCAGTTACCCAACCATACTGGCTTCAATATCCATTAGATAGTATCGGCAGTTTTACAGTAAACAATCAGCAATTAATTGGTAAACCGCAAAGCGATGCAGCTTTTTCAGCAGCATTCACTTTTACAATTGAAGGAACAGACATAACAATTACACGACCTGTTCAATATA
>CAXSDU010000027.1:968-25402 GCA_964236165.1 uncultured Parafilimonas sp.
CCTGTTAAAGGTGAATTATACGAGCCATTTATTGTTATAAATCCCGTAAGTATTGCATTGCAGCCATCAGTTATTTTGACCAACATTAAAGAAGAAAATACAGTAGTAAAAAATGATGAAGCATATGTGCAGGTAAAAAGTTTTATTGAATCGCCCAAAACAAAAATACAATTATATTTTGTGCAGGGAAATGATTCAACAATTATAAAAGACACTACTGTTAATCTTGAATATAACCACTTATACGATTTTAATTTTTCACTCAGTAAATTTTATAAAGAAGATAAAAAAGATCCTGTAGTTGCAGTTAAAATAAAAATAGATAATTATACCAACGCTTATTCAGGCGATCTGCACACGATAGAATATGAACATATTCCATACATACATTATACAGCAACAGACAAAATAAAAATTATTAATCAGGAAGTAAAAATTGTTGGTAAAAAAATCGGTTACATTGTTGGCGCAGGAGATAAGCTGCCGCAGGCTTTGCAACAAATGGATTATGAAGTAAAAATTTTGAATGAAGCAGATGTTACAAATGCAAACCTTAAACAATTCGATGCAATTATCACCGGCGTTCGTGCATACAATATACATGAATGGTTAAGTGAAAAATATGATGTGTTGATGAATTATATAAAAGATGGCGGCAACTTGATTGTTCAATATAATACCAGTAATCAAATAGGTTTGGTAAAAGCAAATATTGGTCCTTATAATTTTGATATCAGCCGTACAAGAGTTACCGAAGAAAATGCAAATGTTGGTTTTTTATTGCCTGATAATTCAGCATTAAATTATCCAAACAAAATAACAAAAGCAGATTTTAGTAATTGGATACAGGAGCGCAGCACTTATCAGGCTGAACAAATGGATTCACATTTTGAAGCGCTGCTTTCTATGCATGATGTAACTGAGCCTGAAAGCAATGGCAGCCTTGTAATTGCAAAATATGGCAAAGGAAATTTTGTTTATGCAAGTCTTGTTTTTTTCAGACAATTGCCTGCAGGCGTAGCCGGTTCTTACAGGCTTATGGCTAATTTAATTGCATTACCGAAAAATAAATAATATGCAGCAACGCAGAAAAATAAGTTTTTTCTTACTCATAATAATTGGCGTTGTGCTTGGTTTTGCCATTAAGAATATTGAGGTTGGAATGGTAATCGGTATTGTAATTGGTTTGCTTGCCGGCGGCTTAGTAAGTAAAAAAGAAGAATAGAATTTTTAAAATAATTGTACTGATGCGTTTTCTTAAACTCGCTGCAATAAGTCTTATTATTATTTTTTTATTATTTACCTGCATTGGTCTTTTGTTGCCATCTTCTGTTACAGTTGTAAGGCAGGAATATATCATTGCTTCAACAGATAGTGTTAAGATTTATACAAATAATCTTAATCATTGGAAATACTGGCTTAATGGCGTTGATACAACAACAATGCAAACTTCAAAAATTATGTTAGGTGCATATATAATAACAATCTTAAAAAATAACCAAACAGATATTATTACACAATGGCAGGGAGAAAATATTAAAGAACGCATTTGCCATATACATCTTTATAAAAGCGCACTAAATGCTACTATAGTATACCTAAGCTTTGAACAACATTTAAGCTGGTTGCCATGGGAAAGATTAGGAGGTATGCTGCATGATGAAATTATTGGTCCTTCTTTGCAGGCAAGTCTTGATAAATTAAAACAAGTTGTAGAGAAAACTTCAGATCAACTCCAATAAAACCGAATAGATTTTTTGCAGCTCAGCTTCTGTAATGCAATAAGGCGGCATAATATAAATAGTGTTGCCGAGTGGTCTTATGTAAACGCCTTTTGCTAAAGATTTTTTTGTAATGGTTGTGCTGATATCGTTTAAATATTCGTCGTTGCCATTCATAATCTCAAAAGCTAAAATTGTTCCAAGCACACGAATATTTTTTATTCCATTCAACTGTTTAAGCTGTTGCGCAAAAGCAATATTTTGTTCCGATATAAGTTTTACTTTTTCAAGAACATTTTCTTTTTCAAACAAATTTAAACTTGCATTAGCAGCAGCGCAGGCAAGCGGGTTAGCAGTAAAAGAGTGACCATGAAAAAAAGTTTTTTGCGCATCATTATTTACAAAAGCATTATAAATTTTTTGTGAACATGCTGTTGCACCTAAAGCCATTGTGCCACCTGTTAAACCTTTGCTTAAGCACATAATATCCGGCTTTGTTTGTATGTATTCACTCGCAAACATTTTTCCTGTACGTCCAAAACCAGTCATTACTTCATCAGCTATGCAAATAATATTTTTTTGTTTGATGTGCAGCAGCAGTTCATCCATTAAACTGAGGTTATACATTTTCATTCCGCCTGCGCCTTGCACCAACGGCTCATAAATAAATGCGGCTATTTCGTTTGCATGTACATCAATCAGCAATTTTGTATCAGCAATATTTTCTTTTGAAGGAACATCAATAAAAATTACTTCAAATAATAAGCTGTGAAAAGCAAGCGTAAAAACGCTTCTGTCGCTAACACTCATTGAACCAAATGTATCGCCATGATATGCATTATTAAATGCAAGAATTTTATTTCTGTTAAGTGTTAACCGTTCACCGTTCGCCTTTTGATTCCACCAAAACTGGATTGCCATTTTAATTGCTACTTCTGTGGATGTTGAACCATCATCACTATAAAAGATTTTTGAAAAATTTCCCGGTAAAATTTTTATTAATCTTTCTGCAAGATCAACTGCAGGCGCATGTGTAAAGCCGGCAAAAATTATATGTTCCAGTTGCAAAGCCTGCTGATAAATTTTTTCAGCAATATATGGATGCGCATGACCGTGAATGTTTACCCACCAACTGCTTATGGCATCAATATATTCATTACCATCTTCATCAAACAACAAACTGCTTTTTGCATTTTTAATCGCAAGCGGCGGCAGCATATTTTTTTGTTGCGTGAAAGGATGCCATACAAAATTCCTGTCCCGTTCTGTTAAATTCATCAGGCAAAAATATGCAGCATACAATTGTTTTTTAAAAACTGCTTAATATTGCCGCCTTATGGCAAAGAAAATTTTATTTATCGATCGCGATGGCACACTAATTAAAGAGCCACCGACTGGTAATATTGATACATGGGATAAGCTTGAATTTTATCCGCATGTTTTTAAATACATGAATCTTATTGCAACAGAATTTAATTATGAACTGATGATGGTTTCTAACCAGGATGGATTGGGAACAGATTATTTTCCTACTGATCATTTTCAGCCAATTCACAATTTTGTGATTAAGGCTTTTGAAAATGAAGATGTATTTTTTTCTGCAGTGTATATTGATCCTTCTTTAAAAGAAGAAAAATCTCCGAATCGCAAACCGCGTATTGGAATGGTAAAACAATACATAAATAATGCTGATTATGATCTGGAAAATTCTTATGTAATTGGAGATAGAATTACAGATGTTCAATTTGCAAAAAATCTTGGTTGCAAAGCGTTGTGGCTAAATACGCATCCTGGTATTGGTTTAAAAGAAATAACGGATACCGAAGAAGTATTACGCGCCACAACTCTTGCTTTGGAAACAACCAATTGGCAGAGCATCTATCAGTTTCTGCACAAAAATTTATGAAGGCTACTGCTTCACAAATTTTATTGTTGAAGTTTTATCATCTGAAATAATTTCCAGGTAATAAAAACCTCTGCTCAGATTTTCAAGTTTCCATGTAAAGACTGAAACAGATACTGCATTTGTTTGTGCAACAGCATTGCCTTTAATATCATGAATAATTAAACGATAATTTTTTGCTGCATTCATACCTTTAATGTGAAGTACATCGGTTACAGGATTTGGATAAATTACAAACCTGTTTTCATCATTAAACACAACACTTACAATCTGAGAATAAGAAAACTTCCCATCTTTATCAACTTGCTTTAAACGATAATAATTTGTACCCTGTAATGGTTTTGCGTCATTATATATATAAGCATGCGCAGCATTAGAATTTATTTTGGAAAGCTGGCTGAAACTACTGCCTGCACTGCGTTCTAAGCTAAAATAATTATTATTTAATTCATTTGCCGTTTGCCAGCTTAGTAAAACATTTTGCTTTTGTTTGCTTACTGAAAAATTAAGATATGTTACGGGCAGTATTGAATTACTAACATTAGTTTGATAACGTACAACCACAAAAGAATCTGTATAATACAAAACCGTAGTATCTAATTTTACCAACTGATAACCACCGAGAATAATTTTTCCATCCTGCTGTAAAGCCGCGGATTTACATGTAACAGAATCACCAAATTGTGTTGTTACAATACTGCCACTATTACCAAATGTATTATCAGTCATGCCGGAATTATCAAATCTTGCCAGCATAGGTTTATGAAAGCTATAAATATCTGTGTAATCACCGGCAATAATAATTTTTCCATCTGGCTGCAGCATTATTTTTTTTGGGTCGGCAGATGCAGCATCAAATTGTAAACTTGCAACTGCATTGTTGCCAAAGCTGTTGTCAGCGCTTCCATCATTATTATATCGTACAACAGCAGCTTTAAAGTAAGTATTGTATTGGGCATTGTAATCATAACGCCCGGCAGCAATAATTTTTCCATCAGGTTGTAATGTAATGCTGCTGATGGATTCGCTCATGCTTGAAAGATCAGTAAAAACAACTCCGGTACCACCAAATTCATTATCTAAACTACCGTCGTTTAAATATCGTGCAAGCATAAAGTTATTTGCACCAACACCTTGCCCACCAATTAAAATTTTACCATCGTGCTGTATTGCAATATCAAATGCTATGTATGCTGATGGAAGAATAGTATAACCATTTTGTGCGAAAGAAGAATCGAATTTTCCATCGGCAAGAAATCTTGCTGTTAAAGCATTTATACCATTTACGTTTCCTGTCATTACTATTTTGCCATCATCCTGCATTTTAAGCGCATAACAGAAAGAATATTTTATACCAGCAAATTGCGGTTGCAAGAGACCATTTTTTCCAAATGATGAATCCAGTTTGCCATCAGGTAAATATTTTGCAATCATTACTGTGCCTAAAAAACCGCCTGCTAAAATTTTACCATCGGGCAAAACAAGAATGCTTTGTATTGATCCGCCGTAAAGTGTAATTATTTTTCCGTTCGAGCCAAAAGATGAATCAACCTTACCATCTTTATTAAAGCGAACAATGCAGTAACCGGAATTACTAACGGTTTCACCACCACGTCCGCCCATTAAAATTTTGCCATCTGATTGAATAGCCATTGCGGTGCAGGTGCCGCCGCCTGTACGTATTGCAGCTTTGCCATTACAATAAAAATTATAATCTAATGTAGGAGCCTGGGAAAAGCAGGTACTGACAATAGCAAGTACTAAGAAAGTAAATGCTGGTTTCATATATGGATTTTAATTTAAGCTTCAAAATGTGCTGTTACAATCCGCACAGCCTGAAACTTATTTGTTATACTTACATGCAACTAATGTTACTATAAGCTTTATTATTGCCAGCATTAACGCCGGTAATTTTAATTTCTTATGTGAACTTATAGAATATAAGCCGGGATAATGACATAAAGAATTTTTGGGATATTGAAATAAACAGTTGCGTATTTAAAAGATAACTTGTACTAACTTAATTTTTATGGAAATAATTTATTTATGCATCATTTGAAATAAGCTATTTACCGTGAACGATAAAGAATTTCTGCATTTACCTGATCAACAATTACTGGAAGCCTTTTACGAAAATGACGATACCAGGCTGCTTGGTGTTTTGTTGCAACGATATACTTTATTACTGTTGGGTGTTTGTATGAAATATTTAAAAAATGAAGAAGCAGCAAAAGATGCCGTGCAACAAATTTTTTTAAAGGTGATAAATGAGCTTAAAAAGTATAAAGTGCAATATTTTAAAAGCTGGCTTTATATGATTGCAAAAAATCATTGCCTGATGCAACTGCGCAATAAAAATTATACAGCCGTTACAGATGCGCACGAAAACCTTATAAGCGAAGCAGAAACAGCTTTGCAAAAGCATGCAGAAAAAGAAAAATTATTATCATTATTAGAAATTTCGCTGCAACAATTAAATACAGAACAAAGAATATGCATAGATTTATTTTATCTTGAAAAAAGATCCTATCAGCAAATATGTGAACAAACAGGTTTTAATTTATTACAGGTAAAAAGCTTTATACAAAATGGCAAACGCAATCTTAAATTACTGGTAGAAAAAAAATTAAAGCAAGAATAATGGAAGACCTGTTAAATATATGGAACACTGATGATGAATTGAATGAAGATGAACTGATGAATTATGTTAATCATAAATCTTCAGCAGAAGATGCACATATCATAGAAGAGAAAATGGCTGATTCAACTTTTATAAATGATGCCGTAGAAGGTTTGCAAAGTTTTTCTTCCGCAGAAAAAATGAATGCATATGTACAAAAGATAAATGAAGATTTGCATAAACATCTGCGTCAGAAAAAATACAAGCGAAAAAAAACAATTACAAATTTATCCTGGGAAATTATTGCCGTAATTATAATAATCCTGCTTTGCTTGTTAAGTTATTCTATTATTGAAATGATTAAAAAATAAGTTTAACAATTTTATTAAATACCCAAATTATAACCGTTTAACTACTTGCACATTAATCAAAATTAATTAAAAGCATGAAATAAAACTGGCAATAATATAATTGGAATGGCGATTGCAATAACTATTATAACATCAACAAAATAAATAGTATGTTTTGCAAAAGAAAAATTACTCCCGGATTAATAATTGAAAAAATTGCAGGTGATATTGGTAAAGGATTAATAGCTGGTGCGGCAGGTACATTAGCAATTACTTTATCGCAGATGATTGAAATGAAAATTACGAAGCGCAAGCCAAGTAACGCACCTGCAGAAGCAGCACAAAAAGTGCTGGATATAAAACCTGCAACAGAAGAAGACAAAAATAAATTTTCGCAGGAAGTTCATTGGACTTACGGTACAAGCTGGGGTATTCCAAGAGGCATTATGTCTTTGCTTGGATTAAAAGGGTTACCTGCAACAACTTTGCATTTTGCTACAATTTATGCATCTGCATTACTTGTACCAACAGAACTAAAAGTTGCGCCACCATTAAAAGAATGGCAACCTAAAGAGTTTGCAGTTGATGCATTGCATCATCTTGTTTATGCTATAGCTGCAGGTTTGGTTTTTGATGCAATAAGTAAAGATTAAATTGAAGGATAAGTTTTCTTAAAATTTCTTAGCTCAATCATACAGGTGTAGTTTTTGTTGAATTGTAATATTATTTTATTCTTAAACTTAATGTCATGAAACGTCCTGAAACAGTTCCACTTTTTACAAAAGCATTATTATCCTGCGTGCTTACTGGTCTCGCTGCTACAATAGCAAATGGTTTATACGATATTTTATTCAGAAGTGTTACACACTATTTACCTGCTGTTGAATTTAATTTTGTTTCTATACCTATAATAACAATGCTTGTATTTGTTATTTTGGGCTTGATCTTTTTTTTATTTGTAAAGTATTCAACTAAAAACGCATTTTTAATTACACTCATAATAATAATGATTGCGTGTATTTTAATTACTTCATTCATGCATTCAGGTACAGGTAAATCGGCATTTTATGGTGATTATGGTTTGATTACAGGATTTATAATTATAAGTGGTTTATTTGGATTAACACTGTTACCATATTTATATAATCATCCCAGATCATTTATATAAGTTTTCTGATTACGTAATATTATTGTTTCGAATACGCAATTACATGCTGCGTAGCATTTCCTAAATTATCAACACCTGATTCAATTACATCGCCGGGTTTTAAAAAAACCTGTGGCTTCATTCCTAAGCCAACGCCAGCCGGTGTGCCTGTAGAAATAATATCGCCGGGCAAGAGCGTCATAAATTTACTTACATATGAAATAACATGCGCTACATTAAAAATAAAATTTGATGTGTTACCATCCTGCATTATTTGCCCGTTTAAAGTTAACCATAGCTTTAAATTGTTCACATCATTTATTTCATCTTTTGTAACAAGATATGGTCCTATTGGCGCAAACGTATCGCAGCCTTTTCCTTTATCCCACGTACCGCCACGCTCCATTTGAAATTCACGTTCGCTTACATCATTGTGTAAAGTATAACCGGCAACATATTGCAGCGCATTTGCTTCTTCAATATAATTAGCTTTTGTACCAATAACAACAGCCAGCTCAACTTCCCAATCTGTTTTTATAGAATTACGTGGAATCATTATATCATCATTCGGGCCGGCAAGTGCTGTTGTTGATTTTAAAAATATAACTGGTTCTTTAGGTGATTCAGCGCCTATTTCTCTTGCATGATCAACATAATTTAAACCAATGCAAACAATTTTTGATGGACGTGCAACAGGACTTCCTAATCTTGTTCCGGCTTGTATTTCAGGTAATGATTTTTGTTTATCATCTAAAAATTTTTGCAATCTTTTTAAACCATCGCTTGCAAAAAATCGCTCATTATAATCTTCACCAAACGCAGATGTATCATATAATATATCACCAACAGCAATACCTGTTTTCTCTTCATTCAAGACACCAAAACGAATTAATTTCATTTCATCAATATTTAAATTATTAAATAAAATTTATGTATTTAGTTTAATAAAACCGCCGTCAACAGTATAATCACTGCCAGTAATAAATGCAGCTTCATCACTGCATAAAAATAAAATTACCGATGCAATTTCTTCGGGCTTTGCCATGCGGCCAATAGGCTGTGTTTTTGATAATTTTTCAAACATCTCTGCTTCTTTTCCTGCATAATTTTTTGCAAGAAAATTATCTACGAATGATGTATGCACACGTGCAGGTGAAACAGAATTGCAGCGAATGTTATCATTTAAATAATCTTTTGCAACAGATAAAGTAATTGCAGCTACGGCACCTTTACTCATTGAATATGCAAACCTGTCTTCAAGTCCAACCAGCGCAGCGACAGAGCTAAGATTAAGAATAATGCCGGCTTTATTTTTTTGCATTAGCGGAATTGTTGCAAACAAACAATTGTATATGCCTTTTACATTTACACGAAAGATGCGGTCAAAATCTGCTTCACTTGTTGTATGTGCCTTACCAATGTGCGAAACGCCGGCACTATTCACCAGAATATTAACTTTATCAATAGCGTTAAAAATTTCAACTGTTTGTTGCTGATTGCTTACATCGCAAATATGCGCTTCTGCATTTCCGCTTTCATTTTTTATTTGTGTTACAGTTTCATTTGCTGCAGTTTCATTAATATCAATAACGTGAACAAAAGCGTCTTGTTTTGCAAACAATAAACAAACTGCTTTGCCAATACCACTGCCGCCGCCAGTAATTACTGCATGTTTATTTTTTAAACTGAACATAATTGAAATTTTTATTCATAAAACGCAGCATCAAATTAACGGCAAAACATAATACTGTTGGTAATTTGTAAGAATTGATTAAAAAAAACATTGATAACATCAGCATAAATTCTCCATTGTACATTTGCACGCTTAACATGAAGGCGAGAACGTTAAAAAGAGATAAAGTAAACATTATTACACTTGGCTGTAGTAAAAACCTTGTGGACAGCGAAGTATTGAGCGGACAGTTACAGGCGAATGAAATTGATGTAGTGCATGAAAACGCAAAGCTTAATCACAACATTGTTGTTGTAAATACCTGCGGCTTTATTGATAAGGCAAAAGAAGAAAGCATCAATACAATTATTGCGCAGGTTAATTTAAAAAAAAGCGGGCGGCTTGATAAAGTATATGTTACAGGTTGCCTTAGCGAACGTTACCGCAACGATTTGGAAACAGAAATTCCTGAAGTAGATGCATGGTTTGGTACAATGGAATTGCCGCTGATATTAAAAGAACTGAATGCTGATTATAAAAAAGAATTGTTAGGTGAAAGATTATTAAGTACGCCAAAACATTATGCGTATTTAAAAATCAGCGAAGGTTGTAACCGCACCTGTGCATTTTGCGCTATTCCTTTAATGCGTGGCAAACATATAAGTAAAACTATTGAAGAAATTATTGCTGAAGCTGAAGGTTTGGTTAGGCGTGGCGTAAAAGAAATTATGCTTATTGCACAAGAGCTTACTTATTATGGACTGGATATTTATAAGAAAAGAATGCTGGCTGATTTGCTGAAGCGATTAAGTGACGTGCAGGGTTTGCAATGGATTCGTTTGCATTATGCTTATCCAAATAAATTTCCGTTTGAAGTGTTGGATATAATGCGTGAAAGAGAAAATATTTGCAACTATCTTGATATGCCTTTGCAACATGCAAGTGATAGAATGTTATATCTTATGAAACGCCAAAGCGCCAAAGCAGAGATTGCTGAAACATTAAATATAATTCGTGATAAAGTTCCAGGCATTTGTTTACGCACAACTTTAATTGCAGGTTTTCCCGGGGAAACAAAAAATGATGTTGAAGATGTAAAGCAGTTTTTACAAGAACAACGGTTTGACAGGGTAGGAGTTTTTACTTACAGTCATGAAGAAGGTACGAGTGGTTATGATTTGATAGATGATGTTCTGGTTGCAGAAAAGCAAAAGCGTGCTGAAGAAATAATGGAAGTGCAGCAGGAAATCAGCTATGAAAAAAATCAACAAAAAATTGGTAAAACATTTAAAGTTTTAATTGATAAAAAAGAAGCTGGTCGTTATTTAGGCAGAACAGAATTTGATAGTGTTGAAGTAGATAACGAAGTTATTATTCATTCTGATAGAAAATTAATCATTGGCGATTTTGTAAATGTAAAAATTATCAATGCTTTTGATTACGACCTAGAAGGCGAAGTGATTTTATAAGAGCAACAAACATGTTGCTAAGTACAGTAATTTGCAACAACATGGAAACACATTGTAGTTATATTCCTTACTATAAAACCGGCTATTTTTCAAAATTGGTTACCGATTATTTAGATAACGCAACACAACTACAATCGTTTTATAATTTTCCACCAACTATTGAAGGCATTCAGGCTTCCATTAACCAAAGAAAAAATTTTAAGCATAGAAAACTTTTGGTTGAAACATTGCAAAAACAATATGAATATTTAAATGTTCATGAGAAAGTTAATGCAAATCTCAAATTGCTGTTGAATGAAAATACTTTTACTATTACAACTGCACATCAGCCAAATATTTTTTCGGGTCCCTTATATGTTGTATATAAAGTTTTTCATGCAATAAAATTGGCAGAAGAATTAAAACAACAATTTCCGCAAAACAATTTTGTGCCAGTGTATTTTATGGGTAGCGAAGATGCAGACCTTAAAGAATTAAATAACATTACAATCAACCAGAGAAAGTATGTTTGGGAAACAAAGCAAACAGGTGCTGTTGGCAGAATGAAAGTTGATAAAGCTTTGCTGCAATTGATTAATGAAATCGAAGGACAGATAAGCGTTAAGCCTGATGGTAAAAAACTGGTTGAAATTTTTCGTGATGCTTATAAAGAAAAAGAATCAATACAACAATCAACTTTAAAATTGCTGAATACTTTATATAGTGAGTATGGTTTAATTGTTTTGATTCCGGATAATGTTGCTTTCAAAAAATTATTTCAACCTGTAATTAAAAAAGAATTGATTGAACAGTTCTCAAACAAAGCTGTGAAAACAACCGCAAAAGAATTAGAAAAATATTATAAAGTACAGGCAAGCGGCAGAGAGATAAATTTGTTTTATTTGATTGATGATAAGCGCGAAAGAATTGAGATAGAAAATAAAAAGTACGAAGTACGAAGTTTGAATAAAGAATGGACGACTGAAGAAATTTTAAAAGAGCTTGAAGAACATCCTGAGCGATTTAGCCCTAATGTTATTTTGCGCGGCGCTTTGCAGGAAACAATTCTTCCAAACATTGCATTCGTTGGTGGAGGAGGAGAGTTGGCTTACTGGATGGAACTGAAAGAAGTATTTAAAAAAACTGATGTGCCTTATCCAGTTTTGCTATTGCGTAATTCTTTTTTAGTAATTGATGAAAAAGAATATCAAACTGTAAAAAAACTTGGTTTAACAGAAGGCGATATTTTTCAGGAATAACATTTGCTGATAAAACAAATTGTTGACAACAATACCGAAGGCAAATATGCTTTGAATGGTGAATTAAAAAGTTTTGAAGACTTATATAAAATATTGGAAAAGCGTTCTGCAAATATTGATATCACATTAACACATCACATTGAAGCATTAAAAACAAAGGCAATAAAAAAATTAGTGGAGCTTGAAAAAAAATTATTGCGTGCAGAAAAAAGAAGATTTAGTGAACAGCAAATTCAAATTAAAAAAGTAAGATCAATACTTTTTCCTGATAATAATTTACAGGAACGCGTTGAAAATTTTTCAGGATTTTATGCTGAATATAATAATGAATTTTTGCGCTCAGTCTATAAGCATTCAAAAGGGTTAATGCAGCAATTTGGAATTATAGATTTAATCGATAAAGATTAATTCGTTAACTGTTTTTATTTCATCGTTATTAATTGTGTGACCCATATTTTCATAAATTTTTCTAGTTACATCTGCATGCATAGTTTTTAAAATATTTGTTGTTACATAAACCCTTTCCAGTGGCACATGTGCATCACTATTGCTTGATCCAATAAAAATTTTTGTGCCGTCAAAATTACCTTTATAATTTTCTGTATAAATTTTATCGCCGATAAGCCCGCCGGTAAATGCAACTGCGCCTCCATATTTTTTTGCATTGCGTGTTATAAACTCAAGCATTAAGCATGCGCCTTGCGAAAAACCAAGAAAATAAATATTGTTTGACGTAATGCCTTGTGCATTTACATCTGATACTATTTCTTTCAGCATAATTAATGCGGCTGAAAGTGCAGGTTTATTTTGTTTGGGAGAAGCAAGAAATGAATACGGATACCAGGAATTATTTGTTGCCTGCGGTGCTATCAATGCATAATTTTTTAGATTAAAATATCCACCAAGTGAAAGAATATCTTCTGCAAAAGCGCCGTGTCCATGTATCATTATCAAAACCTTTTTTGCTTCGCTTAAATTTTCGCCTGCAGTAAAAATGTTTTTTTCATGCATCACTTAAAATTTTTCAGGTTGAATACTACAGGCGTTATTGCAGCTTCAATTGCGGAACGATTTTTTTCATACCATGAAGGAAGTTTTAATGATTCTCCTAAATGTGCTTTGTCTTCATCAATCAAGAAACCCGGTTCTGCAGTTGCTACCTCAAATAAAACACCGCCGGGTTCTCTAAAATAAATAGAAGTAAAATATTGCCTGTCTAAAATCGGTGTTGGATTCAGCATGCGTTGCGCAACTTTAATTCTAACTTCTTCCTGTGTTTCTTTGTTTGCTGTAGCAAATGCAATATGATGAACTGATCCACTGCCACTCAAACCCTTTAAACTATCAGGCGCGCAAAGAATATCAACATAATTTCCAGGCAAATCATTTGCTGCAAAACGAAAACGATTTCCTTTTTCAGCTATTAAAGTATGATCTAGTTGCTGCGTTAAAACTGCTGCGGTGCGTTCATAACCTTCTTCCCAAATCTCAACATTATAAAACCCTTTTATTGAATTTTCAACAGGAATATTTCCGTTAAAAAATCCTTTTCTTTCATCTTTATCATTAAACACCAACTCTAACCCTAAGCCATCTTCATCTTCAAAATATATAAAAACTTCTTCAAATCTTTCCTGCGGCTGCTTATGATTTATATTGAATTTTTTCAAACGCTGTTTCCAATATTCTATTGAAGATAAAGGCACAGAAAAAGAAGTTGTATTAAGCATGCCTTTACCGTGACGACCTTTCATTATATCACCATAAGGGAAAAAAGTAAATATGCTTCCTGGTTTGCCTGTTTCATCACCGTAATAAAAATGATAGATTTCAGGTGCATCAAAATTTACTGTTTTTTTTACAAGTCTTAAACCCAAAACTCCTGCATAAAAATCAATATTTTTTTGGGGATTGCCAGCGAGAGCAGTTACGTGATGAATACCTGTAACGAGTGCCATAAATTTTAAATTATTTTAGAGTATCAGCTTACGCCATCCGTTATAGCTTCTTTATAAATTTTATTTACCAAACCCTGTAAAACTTTTCCTGGCCCAACTTCAGTAAAATGTGCTGCGCCATCTGCAACCATCGCTTGTACAGATTGTGTCCATCTAACCGGCGCTGTTAATTGTGCAATTAAATTATTTTTTATTTCTGATGAATCCGTTACTGCTTTTGCAACAACATTTTGATAAACCGGGCAGCTTGCTTCATTAAACTTTGTTGATGCAATTGCTGCTTCCAACTCTTCTTTTGCCGGCTCCATTAATGGTGAATGAAATGCGCCGCCAACGGCTAAAACTAAAGCACGTTTTGCGCCCGCTTCTTTTAATTTTTTACATGCGATATCAATTGCTTCCGTTGAACCACTTATTACCAGTTGCCCGGGACAATTATAATTAGCTGCAACCACTACTTGTTCATTACCTAATTTATTTGTTACAGCTGCACAAATTTCTTCCACTTTTTCATCTGGCAAACCCAGCACGGCCGCCATTGTTGAAGGATTTATTTCGCACGCTTTCTGCATTGCATTCGCACGGATGCTTACCAGGTTTAAAGCATTTTCAAAACTTAAAACATTATTTGCAACCAACGCAGAAAATTCGCCTAATGAATGCCCGGCAACCATTTCAGGCTTTGCATCATTCATCATTTTAAACGCAATTACAGAATGCAAAAAGATAGCAGGTTGTGTAACTTTTGTTTGTTTTAATTCTTCATCGGTTCCATAAAACATCGTGTCACTTATTCGAAACCCGAGAATACCATTTGCGTGTTCAAAAATTTGTTTTGCTTTTTCATTTGTTTCAAATAAATTTTTCCCCATGCCACTAAATTGTGCGCCTTGACCTGGAAAAATGTATGCGTGTTTATTCATTCAAAAGTTTTAATAAAAATACCTGTTCATTAAAACAGTCAATTTAATAAAAAACCCGCTTAATTTTTAAGCGGGTTTACGTTTTTAAATATTATTTAGTTTGCAACAATTACTTTATTTGTATAAACACTTTCACCATTGTTATTTATAATTTTAACAAGATAAGCGCCAGCAGCAATACCATCAGGTAAATTTATTTTTTCAGTTTGTGAACCTGAAATATTTACATCATGCTGTAATATTTTTTTGCCTTGCAGCTGGCTTAATTCAACTGTGTATTTTCCTAATGTAAAATTATTAAGCTGCAATGAAAAACTATGATTAGTAACAGGGTTTGGATAAATACTAACCGTTACTTTGTCTGCCAACGTTTTTACAGATATGGAACTTTCATTTTTATTATTATCGAAGGCAAGTGTAGCATTAGCAAAATCTGAAACATTATATACCTGTGCTTTGCCTGCGTTTAAAACGGTTGCCTGTAATGTTGTAAGATTAACGCGGTAATAAGTTGCAGTGTTTATAGAACTGGCAACTATAACATCAGCGCCGCCAATTGCCATGGCTGCATTTACTGAATAATCTTCCGGCATATTTTGAATACTTCCAAGATAAGTAGCAACTTTTGTAGCCACATTTATTTTGAAAATTTCTCGTTGTATGGTAAACAAATACAAAGCGCCGTTCGCATCGGCAATCATATCACCACCCCAGCTTTTAAATTGTGTTTTTACAGAATTTTCTCCGTTTGTTTTTGCATCAATTAAACTTCCAATATCTTTAATATTGCTTTGTTTTTGTGTGGAGAATTGAATGAGATGCTGGTTATCGTTTGTAAGTGCATAACCATAACCATTTGCAGCAAAACACATGCGTGTTATGTTAGAAGCTTCACCCGGCTGATTGGAAAAATTTTTTAAAAGCTGCGTTGTTACGGCGTAAGATTTTGGCTTATCACTATTAAGATCAAGATAACGCAATTGATTCCCGAGCATGGTGGAATAATATAACCTGTTGTTTAATGCGTCGTAAGCAATAGCAGCAACCATACGAGTATTTAAACATCCGCAGGTTTGCGGGTTTGTAATTTTTACAGCGTCAGGCACATTATTAAGCGGGCTTGCAGTGGCTGCATCATAAACTGCTTCATCAGTTTCAGCAGGAACATAAATTGTTTTTACACTTGATGGTTCATTTAGATCAAACTGCCGGAACACTATCCAGTTCACGCTTCCAAACTGATCGCCGGTAACAGCAAAGAATTTTTTTGATTGAGTGAAGCAGTTCGCAACAGTAAATACACAGAGTAAGATTGTAATGGGTAAATATTTATTCATGGATGAAAATTTATGCAGCAAATTACTAAAAATAAGAGATTAAAAATTAAGTTTTATGAATTGATTCAACTGCTTTTTTTACGCTTCCGGATTTTAGTAAAAGCGTTTTTGCATAAGTATAATTATTAAGTGCTGCTTTTTCCATCAGCATTTTTACACCGCGGTCAACCAGCTTTTCATTATTCAGTTGCATATTTACCATGCGGTTATCTTCAACTCTGCCTAATTGTATCATTACAGTAGTTGATATCATATTTAAAACCATTTTTTGTGCGGTACCACTTTTCATTCTTGTACTGCCTGTAATAAACTCGGCGCCGGTACCTATTTCAATGGGAAAATTTGCGACATCAGCTAATGGCGTATTTTTATTACAGGTTATGCAACCTGTTTGAATTTCATTTTTTAAACAGTTTTTAAGCGCGCCAATTACATAAGGTGTAGTGCCGCTTGCTGCAATTCCAATAACAAAATCATGCGCAGCAATTTTATGCATTTGCAAATCAAGCCAGCCTTGTTTTGTATCGTCTTCCGCAAATTCCGCTGCTCTTGTAACAGCTGGTAAACCACCGGCAATAATGCCTTGCACAAGATCGTAAGGCACTCCGAATGTTGGCGGGCACTCACTTGCATCTAAAATACCAAGTCTGCCACTGGTACCTGCACCAATATAAAATAATTTACCATTTGCCAGCATACAATCTGTTGCTGCGCTTGTTAACGCTTCAATTTGCGGTAACACTTCTTCTATTGCGATAGCTACTTTCTTGTCTTCATCATTTATGTGTGTAACTATTTCGCGGATGCTCATTTTTTCAAGATGCCTGTAAGCTGAAGGTTGTTCAGTCTCAGAAATAAATTGCGACATGATTTTTACTTTGGACATACAAAATTACATGTTTAAAAAAGCGCAGTAATAAGCAGTCTCATTTTATAAACGAAAACAATTTTTATTTATTAGACCAAAATGTTTTTATTTTAAGAACTAAATTTTTACTATGGATACTAATACTAACATTGCTTCCAATCAAACAATAATTATTAAAGACAGTACTGCAAACCCCGCGCCGCTAGGCTTACTTGGTTTTGGCATGACAACTATTCTACTCAATATTCATAACGCAGGTATTTTCGAACTTGATTCTATGATTATGGGCATGGGCATATTCATGGGTGGCATAGCGCAAATTTTTGCAGGCTTGCAGGAATGGAAAAAGAACAATACGTTTGGCGCAACAGCATTTACAGCTTATGGCTCGTTCTGGTTATCGCTTGTTGCTATTTGGCTTATACCATCTACATCATTCGGCGCAGCATATAAATCAAGCGAAACTGCACTTGGGTGGTATTTAATATTGTGGGGAATTTTTACATTTTTTATGTTTATAGGCACATTAAAATTAAGCCGTGTATTACAGGTAGTTTTTTTTACATTAACTGTGCTTTTTGTTTTACTGGCAATTAGTGCTTTTACAGATAATAAATCTTTACACACATTTGCCGGATACGAAGGCATTGTTTGCGGCGCTTCTGCATTTTATGGTTGTGTTGCGCAAATATTAAATGAAGTGTACGGACGAAAAGTAATGCCTTTATAATCTTTTATATTTTTTGATGATTATAAACCGGATTTGTATAATCAATGAATAGTGTAATTCATTGATAAATTATAGAGTGAAACTGATGTTATTTAGTAACATTGCACCGAAACTTTCCTGATGCTTCAAAAAACGTATAGTGTATATTCTGATGATCTTAATAACCAGCAATTATTTATTGAGATTGGTAAAAATCATTTGGCTTGCTGGGTTAAAAAACCTGAAGAAAAAAGCTTTACTGCATTTGAGTTTTTTCAATGTGAAGATTATAATGCTTCAGATTTTGAAAATATTATTAACCAGGTAAAATTGTATTCAAAACTTTTAGCACTTGATGTTTCTGCCACAACATTAATATGGATATCAGATAAAAAATTAATTATTCCCGCTGCTTTTAATGCTGATGAAAATTTTATAAAAGATAATTTTGTTTTAATATATGGAAGCGGTGATGGAGATAAATTTCTTACGAGGAATTATGAAAATTATCTTATTATCACCAACATTGAAAAATATTTATATAACGCCGCGAAAAATGTTTTTCCAAAAGCAGAGTTTCAGCCGGCTTGTCAAATAATCAAGATTACAGAAAATAGTATTCAGCTTTTTTTCTATCCAAATTATTTTTCTGTAATCGTTTATAAAAAAAGCGTATTGCAGTTCTTTCAAACAAAATATTATAACAACTCCGAAGATATTTTATATACTGTTTTAAATATTATTCAGCAATACGAACTCGAAAAAAATATTGAGATAATTATTGGCGGATTTATTAATGAAGATTCAAAGCTTTTTGAATTATTGTATCAATATTTTGAAGGCTTAAAGCTTGGCAGCGTAGATGAAGGGTTTTTTATTTCACCAGAATTTAAAGATTATCCAGCGCATTATTTTTTGCCTTATGTTAATTATTTATTATGAGGATTATCTCCGGAAATCTTGGCGGAAGAAAAATTCATCCACCGGCAAAAATGCCTTTTACAAGACCCACAACAGATATTGCTAAAGAAGGTTTGTTTAATATTTTACAATCACGCATTGCTTTGGATGGTGCTAAGACACTCGATCTTTTTGGCGGTACGGGAAGTATTAGTTATGAACTTGCGTCAAGAGGCGCTGCAGATTTAACCATTGTTGAAAAGGATGCGGCAATGCATCAATTCATAAAAAAAAATATTTCAGATCTTAAAATCGAAAATGCCACTGTAGTTAAAATGGATGTATTTAGTTTTCTTGCTGCCTGCAATGAACAATATGATTTTATTTTTGCGGGACCGCCTTACGCTTTACATACAATTGATGAGTTGCCGAAAATTATTGTTGAAAAAAATATGATTGCTGAAGACGGATTTTTTGTAATGGAACATACGCCGCGAAATGATTATGAAAAATATAAAGGGTTTAACTTTAAAAGAAATTATGGCACAACCGTATTTTCTTTTTTTGTTGCATAGTTTAATTTGTTAACCTGAATTTTTAATGATGAATACAATTTTTGTTACTGGTATTGGAACAAATGTTGGCAAAACTGTTGCTTCGGCAATTTTATGTGAAGCACTTGAAGCAGATTACTGGAAGCCTGTGCAATCGGGATTTGAGGAAGGAACAGATGCAGAATTTCTAAAATCACTTATTACAAATAAAAAATCAGTTATTCATCCTGAAACATATAAATTAAAACTGGCTTCATCACCACATATTGCCGCGAGAAAAGAAGAAATAAAAATTGATCTGGATAAAATTGTTGAAGAATTTTTAAAAATGCAATCGTCAATCGCGAATCGCCAATCGTCAATTATTATCGAAGGTGCCGGCGGCCTAATGGTTCCTTTAAATGAAAATGAATTTGTAATTGATCTTATTAAAAAACTGAATGCAAAAGTTATTCTTTTAAGTAAAAATTATTTAGGCAGCATTAATCATTCGCTTTTAACTGCTTCTGTTTGCAAGCAAAATAATCTTGATGTATTAGGCTGGATGTTTAACGAAGATTATATGAATTATGAAGAAGAAATTGAAAACTGGAGCGGCTACACAAAACTTGCAACAGTGCCAACATGCGAACACGTAACTCCGGGTTTTGTACAGGAGCAGGCATTATTAATAAAACATTCGCTTCAGTTTTTTCTTCAATAAATTTGATTGTTGTTATGGCTATTTGTAAACCTGATAGTATTAATTATACATGAATTTTAATTCTTTCTTTCTTCGTTCATTCAGAATATTACTGTTACCGTTTTCACTTTTATATGGCTTTGCAATAATTACAAGAAACTGGTTATACAATAAAAAATTTTTACGCGCAGCAGAATTTAATTTGCCTGTAATATGTGTTGGAAATATTGCTATGGGCGGCACCGGAAAATCACCAATGGTTGAATACTTAATTATTATGTTGTTTGATAAATTTCAAATCGCAACAATAAGCCGCGGATATAAACGCAAAACAAAAGGTTATGCTTTGGCAAACGAAAATTCGAATGCATTGGAAATAGGAGATGAGCCGATGCAGTTTCATATAAAATTCCCGCAGGTTGCAGTTGCTGTTGGTGAAGAGCGCGTTGTTGCCGTTCCGCAATTACTGCATGATAAACCCGATACGCAGGTAATTATTTTAGATGATGCTTTTCAACACAGAGCTATAAAAGCGGGAATAAATATCCTGCTTACGGAATATAATAATTTGTTTGTTCAGGATTTTTACTTTCCAACCGGCGATCTGCGCGATCAGAAAAATTCTGCAAACCGTGCTGATATAATTATTGTTACAAAATGTCCGTTGAATATAAACAACAAAGAAAAAGAAAAGATCATTGATCAGCTAAAACAATATAGTGTAAACCATATTTATTTTACTGCAATTGATTATCAAACGCCATATCATATAATTACAAAAAATAAAAAACATATTTTGTTTAGCGATGAAATCTTGTTGGTTTATGGTATCGCTAATCCGCAACCTCTAAAAGAATATATTTCTGAAAACACTGCAGCGTATGAAGAAGTAAGTTTTGGCGATCATCATATTTTTTCTATTGATGATCTGAATGACATTAACAAAAAATTCGAAAAAATAAAAGCAGCAAATAAGTTTATTCTTACTACAGAAAAAGATGCAGTACGGTTAATTAAATTTAAAGAACAGTTAGCCGGGTTACCTATATATGTTTTGCCGGTACAGCATAAATTTTTATTTAAGGAAGGAGAAATTTTTAATAAATTAATTATTGATTTTATCGCCGGTTTTAAAAAAGAAACAACGAATGAAACATAAAAAGTCAAAATCTAAACATAACGCTTCACAGGCATATTTATTAAAAGGCACATTAGATATTGCACGTAACGGTTTAGGATATGTAATAATTACAGATAAAACCGGCGATGTATTGGTGCGACCAGGCAATTTTAATAATGCGCTGCATGGCGATACAGTGCGCGTAAAAGTTTTTAAAGAAAATATTGGAACAGGAAAAAAAGAAGGCAAAATAACTGAGGTTGTTTCGAGAAGACAAACAGAATTTATCGGCACAATTCAGCTTTCAACTAACTATGCATTTTTTGTTCCCGATACTGATAAGCCAATGCCTGATTTATATATTCCGCTTGATAAAACAAATGGCGCAAAAAATAAAGAACGTGTTGCTGTGCGTTTGGTAAGATGGGATAAAGAAGATAAAAAGCCAATTGGCGAAGTGATAAGTGTTTTAAATAATGAAGATGTAAATGATATGGCAATGAAAGAAATTCTTGCGGAGAATGGATTTCCTTTATCGTTTACCAATAACGTGCTTGAAGAAAGCGAAAGACTCACAGATACTATTTCAGAAAAAGAAATTAAGAAGCGTAAAGACTTCAAAAAAATTCTAACGTTTACTATTGATCCTGTTGATGCAAAAGATTTTGATGATGCAATATCAATAAAAAAATTAAAAAAAGATGTATATGAAATTGGTGTGCACATTGCAGATGTAAGCCATTTTGTAGAAGAAGAATCTGAGCTTGATAAAGAAGCTTACAAACGCGCAATATCAGTGTATTTACCAGACAGAGTTAACCCGATGTTGCCCGAAAATATTTCAAATGTTTTGTGTTCTTTAAGACCCAATGAAGATAAGTTTACTTTCTCTGCTGTGTTTGAAATAAATACAAAAGGTGAAGTGAAAAAAGTATGGCTCGGTAAAACGCTTATTCATTCAGATCACAGGTTTAGTTATGAAGATGTACAACAAATTATTGAAAGCAATGAAGGAAATTATAAAGAAGAAATTTTGTTGTTAAATAACATCGCACAAATAATGCGTAAAGAAAGATTTAAAAAATGGTGCTATTAATTTTTCTTCGCAGGAAGTAAGGTTTAAGTTGGATGAAAACGGAAAACCCATCGGCATTGTTGTAAAAGAAAGTAAAGAAGCACATCAACTGATTGAAGAATTTATGTTGTTGGCAAACAAAAAAGTTGCAGAATATGTAAATAAAATTCACGTAAATAAAAAAGAAATTCCTTTTCCTTATCGCACGCATGATGAACCTGATAAAGAAAAACTGTTGCCTTTTATTGAGTTCTCAAAAAAATTTGGTCATACGTTCGACACGAGTTCCCCTGAAAAAATTGCTGTAAGTTTTAATAATTTATTAAAAGAGGCACATGGCAAACCTGAACAACATGTATTGGAACAGTTAGGTATTCGCACTATGGCGAAAGCTGCATATACAACCAGCAACATTGGTCATTATGGTTTGGGTTTTGAAAACTATTGTCATTTTACTTCGCCCATTCGCCGTTATCCTGATGTAATGGTGCATCGCATTCTTGAAAGCTGTTTAAAAGAAAAACCTATCGTTGATAAAAAGATGGATGAAAAGTGCAAGCATTCGAGTGAGCGTGAGCGCGCAGCAATGGATTCAGAACGTGCAGCCAATAAATATAAACAGGTTGAGTTTATGAAAGATTATTTGGGTGAAGAGTTTGAAGCGGTAATAAGTGGTGTTGCGCGTTTTGGTTTTTGGGCAGAAACAGTTGCGCATAAATGCGAAGGCTTAATAAGTATTAATGATTTAAATGATTATGATGAATTTCGTTTGATAGAAGCTGATTATAGTTTAGTTGGCAAAAGAAGCAGCAAACAATTTCGCATGGGAGATAAAGTGATGATTAAAGTTATATCAGCTAATCTTGATAAACGGCAACTCGATTATCAATGGATAAATGGAAGTGAAAGTAAGCCAGCATCGTCATCTAAAAAATTAAACAAAAAAACTAAAAAGGAAAAGTTATAAAGTTTACAACGATAAAATAAATCCTGTTGTCAATATTGAAACTTTATTATGAAAGCAATTGTTGTTTTGGTTTTAATCTTTAGCTGCTTTTCAATTTCGTGTTCGAAAACTTCGTTCAGTATTTCAAACAGCAACATTACAGGCAAATGGAAATTAGTTCTTGCTTCGGGAGGAATTGCAGGTAGTACAACACATCCGGCAGATAATAGAATTATAACTTTTGAGCCTTCAGGAAAATATAGTTCAATGGTTAGTGATACAATAGTTTCCAGCGGAAGCTATAACATAACCAAGGTCGATAAAATTACTTATGGAATGGCTATAAGAAATGATAGCCTTTTTCTCGATGAAGGTTGTTGCGATCGTCTTTCTTACCTATATGTGAGAGAAAAATAAATTCAATTTTTCATTTTGGGATTTTAATTCTTAATTCGCTGTATGCATTCATTCAAAGAACTTACAGCAGCATTTTCAAGCCGGTTTAATACTTCACATTTTCCAAAAGAGCCACAATCTTTATATGCAGCCAATGATTATTTTCTTGGTTTGGGCGGTAAGCGTGTACGTCCCGTAATGTGTTTAATGGGCAACGAATTGTTTGATGAAATAAATGCAGATGCATGGCATGTTGCAGCAGCCATTGAACTCTTTCACAACTTTACTTTAATACATGATGATATAATGGATGCGGCGCCATTACGCCGCGGATTTGAAACGGTTCATTATAAATATGGGTCAAGCACGGCATTACTTGCAGGTGATGTAATGCTTGTTGTTGCTTATGAATACCTGAATAAAATAAACAGCGGTTATTTAAAACCAATTATTGATATTTTCAGCAAAACAGCAAAAGAAGTTTGTGAAGGGCAACAATTGGATATGGATTTTGAAAAGCTGCAAAATGTTTCGTTGAATGATTATTTAAAAATGATTGAATTAAAAACTTCTGTATTGCTTGCAGCAAGTTTACAAATGGGTGCAGTTATTGGCGGCAGTGGCGAAGGCAATCAAAATCATTTATATGAATTTGGAAAAAATTTAGGTATTGCTTTTCAGATTCAGGATGATTATTTAGATGCATTTGGTGATCCTGAAAAATTTGGAAAAGCAGCCGGCGGCGATATCAAACAAAATAAAAAAACATTTTTATTAATACATGCTTTAGAAACAGCAAACACAAATCAAAAAAAAGACTTAATTTTTTTATTGAATAATAATACT
>CAXSDU010000027.1:25412-35144 GCA_964236165.1 uncultured Parafilimonas sp.
AAAATTTTTCGCGATTGTAATGTAGATGATTAGGCAAAAGAATTAAAACAACAATACCTCAACGAAGCTTTATGTCATTTTGAAGAAATTGCTGTTTTATCTGTAAGAAAAAAACCATTGGTTGAGTTAGCTGATTTTTTAATTCAGCGCGAATATTAATTCGTGTAAATAATTTAATCTTTAGAAATAGAATTTTTATCTTTCTGCCATAATTTTCTGCTATGACATCTGTTTTAGAACAATCAAAACAGCGCATTCAATCAATAGATATTTTACGTGGCGTTGTAATGCTTATTATGGCAATTGATCATGTAAGAGATTTTTTCCACGTAACAGCATTTACAGATTCACCAACAAATTTTGAAACCACCACGTCACAATTATTTTTTACAAGATGGATTACACATTTCTGCGCGCCAGCGTTTGTTTTTCTTTCAGGCACATCTGCATTTCTTGCAGGTCAGCGTAAAACAAAAAAAGAATTAAGTGCATTTCTTATTAAACGTGGCTTATGGTTAGTATTGGTTGAAAATATAGTTCTTACGCTGGCGTTTACATTTAATCCGTTGTATAATCTTTTTATCTGGCAGGTAATCTGGGCAATTGGCTGGAGCATGATTATTCTTGGTTTGCTTGTACGTACATCAATGAAAATTATTATTGCTATTGGTGTTATTATTGTTTTTGGTCATGATATTCTTAACTACATACAAATACCAAAAGAAGGTACTGAACATGTTTTAATGAGTGTATTTTTTACTGCATTCGGCACACAAATAAAGCTTGATCATTCACATTTTATTTATGATCTGTATGCAATAATTCCATGGACAGGTGTTATGTTGCTGGGATATGGTTTCGGTAAATTTTATAAAAAAGATTACGATGCTGTAACAAGAAGAAAAATTATTCTTACGCTTGGTTTTGCCGTTACAATATTTTTTGTTGTATTAAGAGCTGTGAATTTATATGGCGATCCAAGTCATTGGTCAACTCAGAAAAATGGGATCTATACTTTCTTGTCTTTTTTAAATACGTCAAAATATCCACCTTCTTTGTGCTATTTAAGTACGACGATTGGACCCGCATTAATTTTTCTTTCACTGATAGAAACGGTTCAAAATAAATTCACCAATATTTTAAGTATGTATGGAAGAGTGCCGTTCTTTTATTATGTGTTGCATTTTTATTTGATACATGTTATATGTGTGATTTTATTTTTTGCAACCGGACATACATCAAAAGATATTATTGATTTAAACACGCCATTCTTATTTCGCCCGCAACATTTTGGTTTTAATTTATGGATTGTTTATTTGATATGGTTGTTTGTAATTCTTGTTTTATACAAGCCATGCAAGTGGTTCGATCAATATAGAAAAAGCCACCATCAGTGGTGGCTTAGCTATTTGTAATTTGTTTATTTGATTTAAATCATCATCCGCAAAGGCTCTTCCAGCAAGCCTTTCAGCGTTTGTAAAAACGCAGAACCTGTTGCACCATCAACAACACGATGATCACAACTCAATGTAACTTTCATCACATTACCAGGAACAATAGCATTGTTTTTCACAACAGGAATTTTTGATATTCCACCAACCGCAAGAATGCAAGCATCCGGCGGATTTATAATAGCAGTAAACTCGTCAATACCAAACATGCCGAGATTAGAAATGGTAAATGTGCTGCCTTCCCATTCTGCAGGTTGCAATTTTTTATTCTTTGCTTTATCTGCTAATGTTTTTACTTCTGTTGCTATCTGGCTTAAAGTTTTTGTATCTGGAAAGCGAACAACAGGCACCAATAAACCTTCATCAACTGCAACGGCAACGCCAATGTTTACATGATGATTAATGCGAATTTTTTCACCCAGCCAGCTACTGTTTACTTTGGGATGTTGTTTTAATGCAACCGCAGCAGCTTTCAACACCAAATCATTAAAACTTATTTTTATTGGGCTTGATTCATTCAGCTTACCACGCGCTGCAACACATGCATCCATATCAATTGTCATGGTTAAATAAAAATGTGGTGCACTGAATTTACTCTCAGCCAATCTGCGTGCAATGGCTTTGCGCATTTGCGAAACCGGCACTTCTTCAAAATCTTCTTTAAAATAAATTTGCGTTGCGGCAGGTTGTTGTTGCTTCTGTTCGCCATTTACCAATGACGGTTGCGTTTCAACTGCAGGTGATTGTTCTTTTTCTATTGATGGTTGATTGTTATCAATTAACTGTTGTTGTGGTTTATAGGTATCAATATCAGTCTTTGTTATTCTACCGTTATCACCGGTACCTTTCACATATTTTAAATCAATACCTTTTTCTTCTGCTAATTTTTTTGCAAGTGGTGAAGCAAAAATTCTTCCTTCATTTACTACTTGCTGTTCAGGTTTTGCTTCTTCTTTTTTTACTTCCTTTTGCGGTACACCACTTGATTGAGTTTTAGAAACATCACCTTCAGCCTTTTGCTCATCTACATTATCTTTTGCAACGGATTCCTGTGGTTGTGTGCCACCGCTTTTAGCAGCAGCAATTATTTTGTCAACGTCAAAACCTTCTTTTCCAATAATTGCAAGCAATTCATTCACCGCAATTTTTTCACCTTGTTTAGCGCCCTGATATAACAACTTACCATCTTTATAACTTTCCAGTTCCATCGTTGCTTTATCAGTTTCAATCTCGGCGAGAATATCGCCTTTCTTCACATCATCACCTACATTTTTTTGCCATGATGCAATTACACCTTCCGTCATCGTATCACTCAAACGCGGCATTAAAACAACTTCTTCCATCTTTGAAATATCAACGTTGCCGGATGCTGGTTGCTGGTTGCTGGTTTCGGGTTGTTTTTCAATTGTGTGATCTATATTATCTGTTGAAATTTTCTTTTCAGGTTTCGGGTTTTCATTTTCGGTTTTTTTATTATCAGCATCCTGCGGCTTAGAACCCACATCAGATTTTCCTTTCAATATTCCGCTAACATCCTCTCCTTTATCACCAACAATAGCAAGCAAATCATTCACCTGCAATTTTGCACCATCTTCACCACCACGATGCAATAACACACCATCTTTATAACTCTCTAATTCCATCGTTGCTTTATCCGTTTCAATCTCTGCAAGCAAGTCGCCTTTTTTAACAATATCACCAACGTTTTTGTGCCAGGCAGCAATTACGCCTTCTGTCATTGTATCACTTAAACGAGGCATTAGAATTTTTTCAGCCATAACTATATATTAGAATAATTTTTCGCGGTGAAATTAATACAAAATGTAAATATTAACTACACAAGAATAAGTATCCTCCAAATTGTTTTACTTAATTCTAAAGTATCAAAAAAAATTCCCCTTCAGAGGCAAGGGGCTTATCTTAGCACGATGGACAAACGCTTGTTTTTGCTGGATGCTTATGCGCTTATATTTCGTGCTTATTATGCGCTTATCCGTAATCCACGCATCACATCAAAAGGAAAAAATACCAATGCACAATTTGGTTTTACCAATACGCTGGTTGACCTCATCAACAAAGAAAAACCTACGCATCTTGCTGTATGTTTTGATGTGGAAGGAAAAACAGAACGTCATACAGATTTTTCCGATTATAAAGCTAACCGCCAGGAAACACCGGAAGATTTAATGGCAGCAATTCCTGATATAAAAAGAATCATCGAAGGCTTTAATATTCCCTGTATTGGTGTTGCGGGATATGAAGCGGATGATGTAATTGGAACGCTGGCATGGCAGGCGCATGATGCAGGCTATGATGTATACATGGTTACGCCGGATAAAGATTATGGACAGTTGGTGCGTGACGGTGTAAAAATTTATAAGCCGGGTTACCAGGGTGGAAGTATTGAAATTATGGGACCTGCAGAAGTTTGTGCGAAATGGGGCATTGAACGTGTTGAACAGGTAATTGATATTTTAGGATTGATGGGTGATGCGGTTGATAATATTCCGGGCATTGTTGGTGTTGGTGAAAAAACTGCGGCTAAACTTTTGAAAGAATATGGCAATGTTGAAAATATTCTCGTCAATGCAGAAAATATAAAAGGGTCGCTGGGTAAAAAAATTGTTGATGGAAAAGAATCTGCAATTATGAGTAAAAAACTGGCAACAATTATTACAAATGTTCCGGTGCAATTTCATGAAGAAAAATTTTGTCTGAAAGAATGGAACCGAAAAGAATTGATTGATGTATTTGGCGAGCTTGAATTTAAAACACTTGGCAAAAGAATTTTGGGTGATGATTTTAATATGTTTCAAACAGCGCCGGTTGGTGTGCAAACAGATTTATTTGGTAACGCTATTGAAAGTGCAGCGGTAAGAACTATAATTGAAAAAGCGGAAGATAATGAAACTGGTAATGATGGTTTGCCCGCATCAAAAAATATAACCAATACAGCGCATGAATATATTTGGGTGAATGATGAAGATAAAATAAGAGAATTGGTTGCTGTATTAATGCAGCAAACAGAAATTTGTTTTGATACAGAGACAACCGGTATTGATGCAAATGAAGCGGAACTTGTCGGTATGAGTTTTTCGTATAAACCCGGCGAAGCATATTTTGTTACGTGCAGCCACGAGTATGATGCAACCTGCAATCTTCTTGAACTATTAAAACCTTTGTTTGAAAACACTGAACTTTTATGGATTGGTCATAATATAAAATATGATTTACTGGTTTTAAAATGGTACAAACGCGAAATAAAAGGTACCGTGTATGATACAATGCTCGCGCATTATGTGGTTGAGCCAGATGGTAAACGCAGTATGGATTTGCTGAGTGCGCAATATTTAAGTTATGAACCTGTGCATATTGAAGAATTGATTGGAAAAAAAGGGAAAGGTCAGGGTACAATGCGTGATGTTGAAGTAGAAAAGTTAGTTGATTATGCAGCCGAAGATGCAGACATTACTTTACAATTAAAACATTCATTACATCCTTTATTAAAAGCAAAAGATGTTGAGAAGGTTTTTTATGAAGTAGAAAATCCGCTGGTAAAAGTTTTAACTGATATGGAGTTTGAAGGTGTGATGATTGATGTGCCTTTTCTTTTAAATTATTCAAAAGAACTAGAGCGCGAAGCTTACCAGGCTGAGCAAGCTGTTTATGCAGGCGCCGGTGTAAAATTTAACATCGGTTCACCAAAACAATTGGGTGAAGTTTTGTTTGAAAAATTAAATCTTGCATCAGCAAAAAAAACAAAAAGCGGGCAGTACGCAACTGGCGAAGATGTGTTGATGAAACTTGCTCACAACAATCCGATTGTTGCAGATATTTTAGCGTATCGCCAGTTAACAAAACTTAAATCAACTTATATTGATGCGCTTCCTTTATTGATCAATACAAAAACAGGTCGTATTCATACAACTTACGGACAAGCTGATGCAGTTACAGGAAGATTGGCAAGCAATAATCCAAACCTTCAAAACATTCCGATAAGAACTGAACGTGGAAAAGAAATTCGCAAAGCATTTATTCCGCGAAATGGTAATGTAATTATTAGTGCAGATTATTCGCAGATTGAATTAAGAATTGTTGCAGCGATAAGTGGCGATGAAAATATGTGCGCTGCTTTTAAAAATGATGCAGATATTCATACAGCAACTGCATCAAAAGTTTTTAATGTTGTAGAAAAAGATGTTACAAAAGAAATGCGTTATAAAGCCAAGAGTGTAAACTTTGGAATTATTTATGGACAAGGTGCGTTTGGTTTGGCAGATAATCTTGGCATCAACAGGAGCGAAGCAAAAGAAATTATCGACAACTATAAAAAAGAATTTAATGGCATAACAAAGTATATGGATAACATGATAAATTTTTGCCGTGAACATGGTTATGTGCAAACATTAATGGGCAGAAAGCGTTGGTTAAAAGATATAAATTCAGGGAATTTTACTGTGCGCGGCTACGCGGAACGAAATGCAATTAATTCACCTATACAGGGAACCGCTGCAGATATGATAAAAATGGCGATGATAAAAATTCATGATTCACTGAATAAAGAAAATTTAAAAAGTAAAATGATAATGCAAGTGCATGATGAATTGGTGTTTGATGCAGTTCCTGAAGAACTTGATGTTTTACAGCCATTAATATTGAACAATATGAAATCGGCATTGCCTTTGCCATTTGATGTTCCGGTTGAAGCTGAATTAGGTATTGGTGATAATTGGCTGGAAGCACATCAATCTGGCATAAAATTTTTCTACTATCAAATAAAAAAATATGGATAAAAAATTAGAAAAAGACGAAGAAATATTAAAGCAGCAACATGTTTCCAATGATACAAAAGCAGCTGAAAAATTTGCTGAAGCTGATATAAAAAAAGATTTAGATCTAACTCCGCCAAAAGATCCGGGAGATGATTTAGATGAAGGTGAACTTGCCAGACTTGAAGGTGAAGAATAAATTGCTGCAAAGCATTTGTATTATCAAATTGTTATGTGAAAAAAAATGTAGCGTCATTAATAATATAAAATTTATATTGCCTGTTCAATTTGTGCTTGTTGCAGATTGAGTTGCTAAAAACCATAACTTCTTATTCACAACTTAAACATTTGGCAATGCCTTTTCTTACACTTGATAAACTATCAAAAATCTATCATCAAAAATTTTTTAAAAAAATTGCTGAAGATTTGCATGATATAAAAGATTACATAGAGTCTACACCGCAGGAAACTAAAAAATTGTTGCGCCTGTTTCAATTAAGAAATGAATCGCATAAGCAGGAAAAAGGAAGTGAAAATCCAAAGTTTACAGAAATTATAGATTTTTTGCATTCATGCAAAGAATCAAAACTGGTGATGCATATTATAAAAGTGAAAGACCAGATTGTTACGATCTTAACGGATATAAATTATACTAAGGTTGTAGGTGTATTATAAGTTTCATTTATTTCAACAAATAGCAATTTGAATTGATTAAGTTGATAAACAAATTTGTTTATTTTTCCTGATGAATTTTGCTGATAATGTTCTCAACTTCCTTTTAAATCTTCAGCTTCCGTTTAAATTACCAAAAGATGTTGAAGTGCTTGATGCACATCAACATAAAGATGTACAACAAGCCTGTGCTTCATTCTATAAAAAATATTATAACGATTATAATAAGCGCCATTTATTAGTTGGAATAAACCCCGGAAGGTTTGGCGGCGGCGTTACAGGCACTCCATTTACAGACCCGATAAGATTAGAAAAAGTCTGTGGTATTGTAAACGATTTTCAAAAGAAACAGGAACTGTCTTCTGTTTTCATTTATGATATGATTGAAGCTTTTGGCGGTGCCGGTAAATTTTATAAAAAATTTTATATCTCTGCAGTAAGTCCTTTAGGTTTTGTAAAACATGGAAAGAATTTAAACTACTATGACGATAAAATCTTATTGCAAAAAATTGAATCTTTTGTTATTGATTGTATGCAACAACAAATTGCATTTGGCTTAAAAACAGATGTTTGTTTTTGTATTGGAGAAGGTGAAAATTTAAAATATCTGCAAAAATTAAATGCATTACATAAATGGTTTGATAAGATTGAATCCTTATCTCATCCAAGATTTGTAATGCAATACAGGTTGAAAAGAAAAGCAGAATTTATTCAACAATATATAAACAAGCTTAGTGTATTATCTCCAGCATAAATAAAATAGTCATCAAAAAAATTATAACTAACCCACTTAAAAAAGAATATTCGGCAAGCGTTTCGTAAAGATCTGCGCGATTTGTTTTACTGCGAATGGAAAGAAATGCACATAAACAGCTAAACATAAAAATAACAAAACATACTGCTGTTATCTCATCAATAAAAGTAGTTGCAGAAAATTTAAAAAACTTTAAAGAAGTTATTACAAGAAAACAAAATCCGAGAAAATTTGAAGATGAACTTAATATCTGCGGAGCTTTATTATTCTTATTTTCCATACAATGATGGCTGCAGAATATTAATAATAAATTATTTTATGGTAAGTGTTTTTATCTCTTTCACATTCATAAACTGCTTAAACTTTGGCTGGTACACTTCTGTTTCAATATAAGAAAGAGAAACGTTTTTATTTTTAAGTTTAGCAGCTGCATCTTTTATCCAGTTATCAGAACCAGGCACATATTCATAATATATAAAAGTTAATTCTCTGCCTGCATTTGTTTTAAGCGTTATGTACGTAAAATCTTTTTCCTCAATATTTGTAATAACTCCGTCTGTATTTTGAACACTTTCAATTTTTGAAGGAACTGACATGGGCATTTCCATTTGTATTGAATCCGTGCCACCGCTACTACCCATCATCGCAGTTGCAATTTTTTGAAATGCAGGACAGCCATTTTTAACCATTTCCATAGCAAGGTTGGTTGCAATTTGTTCAGCAGCGGCCTGGTTATCTTGCCCGTTAGAAATAATTTTTGAAACAAGATCGGGCGCAGAACTAAATATACATCCTAAAAATACCTGTTGCAATTTTTCAGGTGTGCTGCTATTATCTATTTTACTTTTTGATAAACAGTCGCAAACAGCAACTGCTGATTTTTGCATAGATGTATCGCCTGATTGCGCTTTTGTTTTTATATTTAAAAACATACAAATGGCAAGAATATAGATTGATAATTTTTTCATTTTTTATAAATATGATGCTAAAATAATTTATTGTTTTAAATAAGATGCAGCAGTTTTCACAATTAAGTTAGTGTTTTGATTTTTCATGCATTTAAAATGCCCAAGCGGACATTTTTTTATTCCATAATTTGAACATGGCTGGCACCATAAATCTTTGACAAAATTTTTATGCAAGTCTTGGTTTGCGGTTCCATAAAAAGGTTCTACCTGTAGTTTGGGAGAAGTACCACCCCAGATTGCCATCACTGGTTTTTGAAAAGCGCAGGCCATATATTGCAAACCGGTATCATGTGAAATAACAACTTTTGCTTTGCGTACTAAATCAGCAGATTCGTTTAAAGAAAATTTACCACAGGCATTAAATATTTTTTGCTGATTGATGGAAGCAATCTCACTGCCTTGCACCATATCTTCTTTACCACCAATTAAAATTATCGGGTAATTAATCTGTGAACATATTTCCTGTAGTTTATAAACAGGCAATTTTTTTGTGTTATGTGTAGCACCAATAACAATAGCTACATAACCAAATAAATGCCCATGCGGCAAATCTTCATCTTTTATATGTTCATTCTTCGGAATAAAATAATCTAATCCTTTTCCGTCATCTATTACACCAAGTGACGCAAGTGCATCAATACAGCGCAAAGAGATATGCCTATTGGGCATCAGATTTATTTTGAATTTAGTAAGAAGAAATTTTGCAAACTCAGTTTGCGATAACTGAGCCATTCTGCTTTTGTATTAAATAATTTCAGACTAAGCAAAAATGTACGAATATTTTTATGAAGGTCAATTATATAATCAAAATCTTCTTTTCTTAATTCATCTGAAACAGCATTTAAATCATTTGAGTAATAATGAAATTTATCAATATAAGGATTGCCAATAGTTACTGCTTTAAATTTTTCTTTAGTAAGAAAGTGCACATCAGCATCTGGAATTTGTTGTTTTAAACAACGTATTGCCGGTGTGGTTAAAACAATATCACCAATAGAAGAAAAGCGGATGATGAGAAACTTCATTGCAATAAAAAAGCGACATTAACGTCGCTTGATTTTAAGTGCCCCAGGCGGGAATTGAACCCGCACGATCGTTTCGGATCACAGGATTTTAAG
>CAXSDU010000028.1:0-35011 GCA_964236165.1 uncultured Parafilimonas sp.
TGCGGACCGGACGGGACTCGAACCCGCGACCTCCGCCGTGACAGGGCGGCATTCTAACCAACTGAACTACCGATCCAAATTTTTACAGGAGTGCAAATATAGGTGCATTCTCTTTTTTAAAGCAAATCTTCCAATTAAAAATTCTCTCTTACTTTTACGTCCCAACAATTTTAATATGCCCACGTATCCCAACAGGCAGTTTATCAGTTTTGAACAACCAATAAAAGAATTGTTCGAGCAAATTGAACAAACAAAAAAACTTGCAGAGAAAAATTCAAAGATTGATTATTCTCAAACGATACAACAATTAGAGGCTTCCATAGGTGAAAAGAGAAAAGAGCTTACACAACATTTAACGCCATGGCAGCGTGTTCAGTTAAGCCGTCATCCTGAAAGACCTTATACATTTAAGTACATCGATAAAATGGTTACCGATTTTATTGAACTGTTTGGCGACCGCAATGTAAAAGATGATAAAGCAATGGTTGGTGGCCTTGGTGAAATTGACGGGCAAACAGTAATGATAATTGGTCAGCAAAAAGGAATTAATACAAAAATGCGGCAACAACGCAATTTTGGTATGGCTAATCCCGAAGGTTACAGAAAAGCATTACGTTTAATGAAGCTTGCAGAAAAATTTAATAAGCCCGTAGTTACATTAATAGATACACCCGGCGCTTTTCCCGGTATGGAAGCAGAAGAGCGTGGACAAGGCGAAGCTATTGCACGTAATATTTATGAAATGATGCGGCTGCGTGTGCCGGTTATTTGTTGCATTATTGGCGAAGGAGCAAGTGGTGGCGCTTTGGGCATTGGTGTAGGTGATAAAGTTTTAATGATGGAGAACTCATGGTACACAGTTATTTCACCCGAAAATTGCAGCACTATTTTGTGGAGAAGCTGGGAAAAAAAAGAAGTAGCCGCAGAGCAATTAAAGCTTACGGCTATAGATATGAAGGGGTTTGGTTTGGTTGATGAAATTGTGCCGGAGCCTGAAGGCGGCGCACATTGGGATTATACTGAAGCGGCTAATATTTTAAGATCACGTATTACTAATGCCTTGAATGAAGTAAAAGATATTTTGCCTGATAAGCGCATACAAATGCGTATTGAAAAATTTGGTAAGATGGGTCATTGGCAGGAATAAAGTGTTACACGCATTCACTTATTTAAATAAAAAAAGGTGGTAGAAACCACCCTTGCTGTTCAAAATGAGAAAAATTCAAGAAATCGTTATTTAACGCGCATGTTCATATGTTGCAGTACCTGTTAAATGTCTCGTTCCGCCTGAATATCCAAAGTCAAGATGAAAAGTCTTGTCGGCAGGCGTATAATAATTTTTTGCAGGATCATAAGGATCAAGTGCAACATCATTACTGCTTACACCAACTGAATTATCAGCGTTTACGGTAAGCGTTATATTCACACCAAATAGCACAGTTACATTAAGCTGAAAGGTTATAGATGATGGTCCTGATGTAGCACAAACCCATTCCGAATTATAATTACCAAAATATACCGGATGTGTAAAATATCCAACTGCATTATACACGCCATCATATTGATTTTTTACAGCAATGGCGGTAACACCAGTACCTAAATTTCCGCTGATGGTATAACCAGCCTCTTTAATTGCAGTTATTTTAAAACCCAATGCCCAATCAGCGCCAATAAAATCTGAAGGCTTAAATTTTAGTTGAACATAACCTGTATAAGAACCTTTTGGAATAATTATATCAGTACTTACAATACTATACATATTTGCTGATGGAATAGCATAATCGCCGCCGGGATTGCCTTCTGCAGTACCTGTAGTATCATAAACAAGAACAAGATTAGAATCTAATGCTATTGTTACATGAATATCTTCCGGTGCCGGATCTGCTGTTGCCAGGTTAATGGGGACAAGATCAACTATTGTATCATTACTTGAATTATTAACAGCCAACACCAAAAAATTAGTTGCATCATTTGCAGTTAATTTTATTTCTATTGGTTTTACAGGCGTACCCGTTGTATGCGTTGATTGTATTGAACCATTATCAAAATCATCATCTTTTAAACAACCTGTTGCAATAATGCATACTAGTGATGAGACAAAAATGAGTTGAGTTATATATCTTTTCATGTGTTTATTTTTTATTAAAGAATAATAAAAGAGCAGCAAGCAAAAACTTACTGCTCATGATTCACCATCTATGGTTGCCAAAATATTTTTGAAGTAAACTGATCAATATTTCCTTCTGCCTGCACATTTTCAGGGTTGGTTGTATATTCTGTTTGCGGATATAATAATCTCACCGGAAGTGTGTTTGAAATTCTTGAAGGATTTGCTGAGATATAATCATTATCAGTTAAAAAATGCAAACGTCGCTGATCACACCATGCTTCCAGCGGGTCAATTACGCACATAGCAATATATTTTTGATAGACAATAAATTTTGCCTGTTCATTTACAGAAGAACCTGCATTATCCCAGTTTGCTATATCAGCATTTTGTAAATACACTGATGCTTCGTTTTCTGCATCGGGCACACCAAGCCAAACAAATGATTCTGTAACTGCATTTTCATAAGAAGTTTTTGTATCACCTGGTAACCATCCGCGCGCTACTGCTTCTGCCTGCAAAAACATACTTTCAAAAGAAGGAATTATCCATTGATCTTGTGAAGCACTGGCTGCGATACCCGGACCAAAATAAGAAGTGTTAGCACCTGAGTTCATATTACCAGGTTCATCACCATATATGTTACCAACATAGGTGCCGCTTGCCGGCAAAAAGAACCTGCTTATTCTTGGGTCATTGGATAACTGAAGGACGTTTATTATATAAGCATTTGCTGCATCTACTGCTGTTGCTTTTGTACCTTCCGGTGTATAACCTGCTACAGAATAAAGTGGCGATTGTTTATTAAGTTCATTAAGATAACCCGGGTTTACACTTAAGCTTTCACCTGCTCCTAAAACGCCACCTGTTTGCTGAATTTTATTTAATTCGTCAATAGGTTTTGAAGTGAGTTTTTCTGATTGCCTTAATAATAAGCGCAGCTTTATTGTGTTCGCTGCTTTTATCCATTTTGTACGATCGCCATGAAATGCTATATCAACAGATGAAAATGAAATGGGTGCAGGATTGTTCATATAACCAATAGCGGTATCAAGACTTGCAAGCAAATTATTATATACATCTTCTGCTTTATCATAAGCAGGATGCTGATATTTATCAGTATTAAATGCCTGGGAATAAGGAATATCACCAAACATATCTACAAGGTCTTGAAATAATTCAGCAGATAAGATCATAGATGCTGCAGCAATTGCTGTATCTCCGCCTGCAACAAGTGATTTTGTTTTTGCAAGATGCAGATCAAACAAAACATTATAGTAACCAAACCATCCTGCATTGCTAAAAGTAAAATCAATATTATAACTGCTTTCTGTTTGATCTCTTGCATAATCACCATTGGGTGAAACATAACCCATCCAATGATCGAGAAACGCAAAACCCCGCTGTAAAGAACCTGCTGCATTAGCAGCCTGCGGAAATAATAACTCTGCCGTTATATTCTGATCTGTGGCAATATTTGGATTTTCATTTACATCGAGATAATCTTTACTGCAACCGGTAATAACACATATTATAAATGTTACCGCAAAAATTATTTTATATAGATTGTTCATGCGTAATTTTTTTAAATATTAAAATTGAACCGTTAATGAACCGCCGATTAATCTTGATGCAGGCGATTGAAATGAACTGGCAACACCAAATGTGTTTCCGGTAGTAGAATAATTAAATTCAGGATCACCCCATTGATTTGATTTTGGAACAAACAAGAAAAGATTTTTACCGACTGCACTTACAGTAATACGTTTAACAAACTTGCTGTTACCAATCCATTTTTGCGGAAGCGTGTAAGAAATATTTAACTCGCGTAAACGCCATGCAGCCGCGCTTGAAAAATAATTAGTAGCAATAGCACTGTTGATTGAACTTGCCCAAAAACCTGAATTACCATTCTGTACCTGTATACTTGTATTATCAACATATTTACTGCCGTTAAAATAAACCGAGTTTGGAAAAACAAAACGCTGGCGACCATATTCTGCACTGCGCGCAGAAATACCTGCGAAGTCTTCATCTGAACCAAGACCGGAAAAGAAATCATGACCACCTTTATAATCCCATGTCATACTAATTGAAAAATTTCCAAGTGTAAAAGATGGCGTTGCACCAATAACCCACAATGGCAAGCTTCTTCCTTTTGTTACCAGCGCAGCAGCTTCTTTCGGCATACCGGTTACGGCATCAACAATTACTTTACCTGTAGCAGAATCTCTTACATAATCTGTAAGCTGAAATGCAAATGCGGGCATGCCTACAACAGCTACATTATTTATAGTTGGCGAGCTTACAGAATTTTGAATAAACTGGTTGCTTCCTCCAACAACAACCGGCTGATTATTGTATGTTTTTGTTACTTCATTATTATTATAAGTTGCGTTAATTTTAAAATCAATTCTTCCTTTACCAATATTTACAACCGGCGTTAAATTCAAATCCATTTCAACACCATAATTATTAAAATCAGCGGCATTGGCTAAACCAATTGTATAACCTGTAGTAACTGATTGCGAGATTTGTAAAATTTGATTTGTATTTTTTTGAAAGAAATAAGTTGCATCTGCGTTTAACCTGTTGTGAAAAAATCCAAGATCAATTCCAACTTCTTTTGTGTTTACAAACTCAGGCTTTAAATTAGAGCTTGGAATAATTTGATCAGCCGTAAATCCCGCAGTATTTCCGTAAGGAAAGCCGCCCGATTGCGTATAAGTTGCATTTAATGCATAAGTATTAAGATTTACGTTACCGGATTTTGAAATTGCTGCCCTGATTTTTGCATAAGAGATAACAGTGTTTTTTATTGATGGTACTGCATCAGAAAGTACGAAAGAAAAATTTGCTGCCGGATAAAAAAATGAACGATTTTCTTTTAACAAGCGGCTGTCCCAATCATTGCGGCCTGTAAATTCTGCAAACGCCCAATCTTTATAATTAAAACCAACAGTTCCATAAGCAGAAAGCAAACGTGATTCAACATTATAATTACCATTAGGATAAACAGGTACACTGGCGTCGCCGCTTCTTACAGAAACATTATATAAATACGGAACTACTAAGCTGTTACCGCCAATGCTTACATCTTTAGAACGATTTTGCCTTATAGTACTTCCAACAATATATTTTAATGAAAGATCTTTTGTGATATCATGATCGCCGTTTAAAAAATAATCAAGATTAATGCGCGAGTTAAAATTTTCATCATCGAATTCAAAACCTGGCCTATTTGAATATTGTGTTGTATTACGCGGCTTGCCAAAAAAGCCAACTGTTCTTGCCCAGTCTGAAACAACAATAGGCGCATTTAAATTTTTAGAATTTTGAAAAGCAAGATTGGAACTTAATCTTGCAGAAGCTTTTAGCCACGGAAAAAGTGTATAGTTTACATCAACATTGCCAATGATATCATCTTCTCTTCCTTTCTGCCTTATGTTGCCGATAAGCCAATAAGGATTATAAGAATATTCATTGTAGTAATTTGAATATTGCGCAAACTTATTATTCTGCCAGTCTTTATAATTTAACAACGGTACATTGCTTGACACCTGCATAACAGAAAAAAATAAACCTCCATCATATGCATCGGGTAATGAAGTTTGAAAACCCGCTTCATTTACGATATCATAATTCTGCAGAATATAATTCAAACCATAATTCACAGAAAAATTACCGTATTTTTTTCCGCCATTAAAACGAATACTGCTTCGGCGATTTTCATCATCAGGCACAAGACCTTTTATTTTTGCATCTTCAAAACTTACATAAAAATCTTCCCCGGCAATAGATGCAGAATTTTGCCAAGTTAGACCAGTATTCCAAAATTTTACTTTGTCTTTATAATGATCATTTGAATAAGGAACCATTTGTATAGAACCATCTTCAAGCGGAATGCCCAAAGGTTTAATAGTGCCATCGAATGCCGGTCCATATTGCTGATTTTCGTAAGGCACATAATCATAATTACCAAATTGGTCTGTTGTTTCGCCGGCACCATAACCAAACTCTTTTTGCAATTTTGGAAAAAATGAAACTTGTGTTGCCTGCACGGTTGAACTAAGTGTTATAGTTGGTGTTTTGCCACCACGTTTAGTTGTTACCACAATAACACCATTCACTGCATCAGGACCATAAATAGCAGCAGATGCAGCGCTTTTTAAAACAGATAATGTTTGTACATCATCCGGCGGAATTGATGAAATATAACCTAATGGCGTTGGCGCACCATCAACAACAAGCATTGGCTGGTTATTGCCGGTAAGTGAACGTATGCCGCGTATGTTGATCTTAGCATTTTCAAACACGCCACTGTTTACGGTTGAAATATTTAAGCCGGATACTTTACCGTTTAATGCTTGCTGCAGGTTTACAGATTTTGCCTGTGTAAGTGTTTTGTTATCAACGTTGGCTGTTGCATAACCTAATTCTTTCGCCTGCCTTTGAATGCCTAATGCTGTTGTTACAACAACATTTGTTAGCTCTGAAGAAGATGCTGAAAGTGTAATGTTTAATATATTATCAGTACCAACAACAATTTCTTTATTAGTAAAACCTGTTGCGCTTACAAGCAGCGTGGTGCCTGCATTTGCGCGAATTACAAACGTACCTTTCGCATCGGCTATTGAACCTGTTTTTGTATTCCTTATTTTAATTGAAGCAAACGGAACCGCATTGCCGTTCTCATCAATAATGTTTCCTGTAACTGATTTTGTTTGTGATGATGCATACACAGAAATAAGTATCAGCGTTAAAAAACACAGATAAAATTTTCTCATATTTTGACGTTTTAAATGGTAAAAAAAATTGAATTGCAGATTGTTTCCGTTAAATGAGAGGAACGAAAATGCAGTTGTGCTGCACCGCACTTTTTGGTTTTCAACCAATACACCTTATAAGTTATTCAGCAGTAAAAACAATAGTACTTAATGCTTTTGGGACGAGCAATTTGCTGTTGGTGTTGTGAAGATGGTTGTTGTTAATAATAAATATGATCAAAATTTATTATCACATCAGCATAAAAATTACGCTATATATTAATTATAAAGAAGTAAAATGTATTGATCGAAATAATTAACTGTTTTGCAAAACAGAAAGCACAAGTTCTTTATAACTTCTGCCAATAGGAATGGATTTACTATTGATCTCAACATCTGTTGCAGTAAATGCAGCTATTTTATCTTTCGCTGCAATAAAAGAACGATGAATGCGAAGGAAATTATTTTTTGAAAGCATGTCTTCAACTTCATTCAGTTGAAATTTTGTAAGAATACTTTTATCTTTTGTAGTAATGCGTACATATTCGCGCAGGCTTTCTATGTATAATATTTCATCTATAAAAATCTTTACGCGTTTTTTACCAACATTAAAGAAGAAAGATTTTCTTTCTGGCGTTGTAACAGAAGTTGTGTGATTAACGGTTTGTTGCGTATGCTGATTAAGTTTATTCACTGCTTTCAAAAAACGATTGAAGCGAATGGGTTTAAGCAGGTAATCAATTATATTTAATTCATAACCCTGTAAAGCGTAATCTTTATAAGCAGATGTAACAATTACATGTGGTGGCGTTTTTAAAGCTTCTAAAAAATCAAGTCCTTTTAGTTTGGGCAAATGTATATCGAGAAACATCAGATCTATTTTATCTGACTGCAATTTTTCCATTGCAAAAATAGCATCTGTGCATACTTCACTTAATTGTAAAAAAGGAACCTGCTGAATGTAATCTGTAAGTACTTCTGCAGCCAGCGGTTCATCTTCAACTACTAAACAATTATATTTCAGCATAGCTATTAAGGTTTACTGCGAGATGTACTTTAAAAACATCATTATCATTCCGCACATTTAATATGTAATCACTGTAAGTTAATTCAAGCTGTCTTTTTACATTTACCAAACCAATATTTGTAACGGGTTTTTGCTGCTCGCAAGTATCATTTGAATTTTCTATTTCAAAATTAAATATGTGTTCTTTTGCCGTAATACTGATATTAATAAATGATTCGAATCTTGTTTCGCTAATGCCATGCTTAAATGCGTTTTCAAGAAATGGCAATAATAATAAAGGTGTTATCTTATAATTATTATTATCAATATCTTTTTCAAAACTAATTGTAAGCCGGTCGTTGTAACGTATAGTTTCAAGCTCAAGATAATCTTCCAGCACTTTTATTTCATCGGTAAGTGGTATAAGTTTGTCGTTGGATTCGTACAACATAAAACGGAGCAGTTCAGATAAACGCATTACTACTTCTGCGGTATCAGATTTTTTTCTTGCCAGCGCATAAATGTTGTTAAGTGTATTTAATAAGAAATGCGGGTTGGTTTGATTTTTTAAAAACTTCAATTCAGTTTCAAGCTTTTCTTTTATCAGGTTTTTCTCTCTTTCTTTTGCCGTTAACTGATCGCGTACAGATTTCACAGAAAACATTAATCCAAATGCAAAACCCATGTACATTATTGAAAGAAAAAACCTTTTTATTTCCAGCAAAGGCATTATAAGTTGCCTGGCTTTATAAATATATGGCAACGCAATATAATTACTGATAGCTCTGTCAAACAATACAAACAAAAAAATTACCGCAATTATTTCTAAAATATTAAGCAGCGTACTGCGCCTTTTTTTTACAATATTATTTATTGCATAATAAATAATATAATATGGAAAAATTACCTGCGGGATCATATAGATTAATGATGCCGTAAGTGAAACGGTTAATAAGTGATCAAAATGCCATTTTGGAAATGTTACCTTATCCCATAAAAAACTTGTATAAGCAAATTGCGCATAATAACAAAGCCAGAATAAAGTATGTAAGAAGATGCGCTTCATTAAACAAAATTGCATTAAAACAAAAACAAAATACGCTTAACCTTTTAACTGCAGTTTTTAACGTATGAACAGCAATTTTATACTTACAGATACAGCAAGCGATATAATTATTGTTTTCTGTATACCTGTGCATTTTATAAAAAGAAATAAAAGAAAAGTTGAATTAAGTGCTTTTAATTTCATGCGCGTTAATTAATGACTATGGAAAGAAAAAACAAAACCCATCTGCAAATAAAAACTATAGTAACTGCCGGCATACTTGCGGGCAGCCTTGATATATTTGCAGCATTTATTGATTATTATATTAATACCGGAAAAGGACCGGAAGGTGTATTAAGATTTATTGCAAGTGGTGTATTTGGCAAAACAGCTTTTACAGGAACTTCAATAATGATTTGGATGGGATTACTTTTTCATTTCATTATTGTGTTTGCATTCACCATATTTTTTTTTATTCTTTATCCAAGATTAAAATTGCTTCATCTTAGTATTGTATTAACTGCTGTAATTTTTGCAATTGTAACCTGGTTAATAATGAATTTAATTGTAGTGCCTTTAAGTAACACGCCTTCATTATCTTTTAAACTAATTAATGCATTAAAGGCAGTTTTGATTTTAGTATTTACAATAGGGTTTCCTTTAGAAATAATTTTTAAAAAATTTTATAGATGGAACAGAGATATTGTTACGCCAGCAATATAAATGTTATTATCCTAAATAAACTTCAAGTAAACCTTCAGGCAATGTTACATGCACTTCCTTTTTTCTACGGTCAATTTTTTTTAAGGTTGATTCATTTAGCGGGATGAGTACTTCTTTTTGCTGTACATGTATTTGCAATAATATTTGTTGCGGTTGTTCAATTACAGATTTTATTTCACCCAGCTTTTCATCTTTGTTAAAAACAATAAATCCATTAAGATTTACAGGTGCTGTTTTACTAACATGTTTTTCAAATTCAGGTTTATTAATCCATATTTTTTTCTGAAGAAATTTTGAAGCCTGCTCTTTCGCATCAATGCCTTCAAATTTTATAATTGTTTCTGTATTGTTTTTTGAATTACTGTTTTCAATAAAATATGGTATCTGAATATTTTTTTCAGTTTCTATAAACAAAACTTCAGATTTTTTAAAAACAGCTTTTTTACCAAGCGCATGCTTCAATAACAGTTCACCTTTTAATCCAACTGTGGCTACTAATTTTCCTATGTTAATCTGTTCGTTCAAACGCTTTAAGATATAAATAAAAAAATCCCAATATTGCTACCAGGATTTTAAGAAAATTTTTCCAATGCTTGCTTACGCTTCTGCTGAATTTTCGGTTTCAACTTTCTTAACAGCGGGCTGAGAATTTCTTGCTAGTCTTGATTTTCTGTGATCATCGCTGCGACGTTTAATGTGAACCTCATGTTCTTCATGCCATTTCTGAAACTTTTGCATTGCTGCAGCTTCATCAAACAAACCCAATTTTACACCACGAAGCAAATGTTTAAGGTAAAGCACTCCTTTGTAGGATAAGATGCGCCGAACTGTATCGGTTGGCTCAGCACCTTTGTGCAACCATTCTAATGCTTTCTGTCGGTCTAACTGGATTGTTGCAGGTACAGTTAGCGGATTGTACGTTCCGATTTTCTGGATAAATTTTCCATCACGGGGTGCACGAGCATCGGCAACTACTATAAAGTAGAAGGGACGTTTTTTACTTCCGTGCCTCTGAAGTCTGATTTTAACTGCCATTTTAAATAGAAATTTAAAGGCCTTTTTAAAAGGTTTAATGAATAATGGATTGCGAATGTAGGTGATAATTTTGTATCACTCAAACTGCAGGATAAAAATTAATAATTTTTTTTATTAACGGCGCATTCCCGGCATGCGCATTCCTGTCATTGGCATTTTGCTCATCGATTTCATCATTTGCTTCATTTGATCAAACTGTTTCATTAAAGCATTAATATCTTCCATAGATTTTCCTGAGCCTTTAGCTAAACGGTTACGACGGCTTTGATTAATTACATCAGGGTTTGCCCGTTCAAACGGTGTCATTGAATTGATAACTGCTTCAACGCCTTTAAATGCATCATCACTTATATCAATATCTTTAATGGCTTTACCTACACCGGGTATCATGCCCATTAAATCTTTAATGTTGCCCATTTTTTTTATTTGCTGAAGCTGATCATAAAAATCCTGGAAATCGAACTGGTTCTTACGAATTTTCTTTTCTAATTTTTTTGCTTCTTCTTCATCAAACTGTGCCTGCGCTTTTTCAACGAGGGTTGTAATATCACCCATTCCTAAAATACGCTGCGCCATACGTTCAGGGTAAAAAACATCAAGTGTATCTAATTTCTCACCACTGCTTACAAATTTTATAGGTTTATGTACAGTATATTGAATAGATAAAGCCGCACCACCACGTGTATCGCCATCAAGTTTGGTTAAAACAACGCCGGAAAAATCAAGCCGGTCGTTAAAAGATTTTGCAGTATTTACAGCATCCTGCCCTGTCATTGAATCTACAACAAATAATATTTCTGTGGGATTAACGGCTGCTTTAATATTTGCAACTTCCGTCATCATCACTTCATCAATAGCAAGACGACCTGCTGTATCTATAATAATAACATTTTTATTTTTTGCTTTAGCTTCTTTTATTGCGTTCTGTGCAATTATAACCGCGTCTTTTGTTTCGGGTTCGCTGTAAACATCCACATTAATTTGTTCACCTAAAATTTTTAACTGTTCTATTGCTGCAGGACGATAAATATCTGCTGCCACTAACAGCGGAGATTTTTTCTGGCTTTTTAAATAGTTGGCAAGTTTACCGCTAAATGTAGTTTTACCACTTCCCTGCAAACCAGCAATCAATATAACGGCAGGATTGCCAGTTATCTCAAATGTTGCTTCGGTGCCGCCCATTAATTCAGTTAATTCATCCTGCACAATTTTTACCATTAACTGTCCCGGACTTATAGCATTTATAACTTTTGAGCCTGTTGCTTTATCTTTAACGCGGTCTGTAAATTCTTTTGCGATCTTATAATTAACATCGGCATCAATAAGGGCGCGGCGAATATCTTTAACGGTGTTCGCAATATTAAGATCATTAATCCTTGCTTCACCTTTTAAATTTTTAAAAGCACTTTCAAGCTTTTCAGTAAGATTGTTGAACATAAAAAAAATTGGGATGCAAAGATAATTGCAGCAACTGATTGATTTCTGCTAAAAATAGCTTTCGAATTAGTTTACTTTTGAATGTTTAAAAAATACTTATGATACAACGTATACAAACCCTTTGGCTGTTACTCGCATCTGCCTTCGCATTTTTAACAATGAAATTTGCTTTTTTTGTTGGCGCAAATTCTCAAATAAATTTAGGTGATTTTAATGCTACAACTAATATGATTATTTTAATTCTTACATCAATGTTGGGCACGCTTTGTCTTTTTACCATTTTTGTTTTCAAACAGCGAAAATTACAATTGTGGTTAACTATTCTTGCAATTTTAATAAGCGGAGTAAATATTTTTCTTTATTTTAATTCTAAGAAAGAATACCCAAATAGTAGCCTCGCGTTAACATCCGTTTTTACATTTCTTATTCCGATATTTTTAATTCTTGCGGTGAAAGGAATTTATAAAGATCAAAAACTGTTAAAAAGCATGAACAGGCTGCGATAATATATATTGTTAATAGAAACGCTTTTAGCACTTCGTGAAATTTGGTAATTTATTGTTTAGTAAATTCGCATTATAAATAGTTTTGAAATGATTAAAACAGGTAACCCCGTAATTAGTATTTATACTGAAATGACGCCAAATCCGGAAACAATGAAGTTTGTTGCCAATAAACTTTTATATCCCGGCAAGTGTATAGATTTCCAGGATGAATCGCAGGCTGCACCAAGCCCGCTGGCAAAGGAATTATTTAGTTTTCCTTTTATAAAAAGTGTATTTATTGCCAGCAATTTTGTAACGCTTACAAAAACTGCAGACACAGAAGACTGGCAGGATGTAATTCCTTCAGTTAAACAATTTTTAAAAGATTATTTAGAAAACGGCGGACCAATTGTAAACGATGATGAAGTGGCAAAAACAAGACAGGATACTGGTAATATTATTTTGAGTAATGATCCTGATGTTGTAAAGCGCATAAAAGAATTGCTTGATAATTATGTGCGCCCGGCTGTTGAAATGGATGGCGGTGCTATACAATTTAAAAGTTATGATGAAGGCACAGTAAGCTTAATGTTGCAGGGCAGCTGCAGCGGATGTCCGTCATCAATGGTTACACTTAAAGCCGGAATTGAAGGCATGATGAAGCGTATGATTCCGGAAGTAAAAGAAGTAGTAGCAGAAGCAGAATAATTTTTTTAATAAATAAATTAGCGCTAAGCATACAGCTTAGCGTTTTTTTTAAGCTGTATTTGGTCGCATATTTTTTACGTTATGTCTTATTTAAAAGTTTGCTTTTTTATAACGCCTTATCTTGAAGAAATGTTTATAAGCTGTTTTTATTTTTAAAACGAATTCTTTTGCGCATGTTGCCAGGTAAAAAATTATGTTTCTATAGTTTGATGCTTTCTGTATGCATCTTTTCCTGTCATTCAAAAGAAAAAAGCAAAGAGCCCAAAAAATCTCCGCCACCCGTTGTTGATGTTATTGTAGCGCAAACGCAAACTGTTTCAGATAGTATTGAAGCCAACGGAACTGTTATTTCAAATGATTTTGTTGAACTGCATCCCGAAGCTACCGGAAGAATAACTTACCTAAATGTTCCCGAAGGAAAACATATTGCAAAAGGAACTGTGATTGCCCGTATAAATGATGAAGATCTTGTTGCTAACTTAAATAAAAGTAAAGCTGCACTTGTGCTTGCTCAGAATTATGTTGATCGTTTAAAACCTTTACTCGCAGTACAAGGTATAAACCAGGCTGATTATGATGCAGCCGAAAATACAGTAATCAGCACGCAGGCAGATATTCAATACTCTCAGGCTTTAATTGATAAAACTGTAATACGCGCTCCGTTTGATGGCGTTGTTGGCTTAAGACAGGTAAGCATTGGTGCTTATGTAAGTAATGCAGATGTAATTGCTACTATGCAACAGGTAAAAAATTTGAAAATAGATTTTACGATACCCGAAGATTATAGCTCTTATGTAAAAACAGGCGCAACTGTGCAGGTAATTTTTGATGCAAATTCAGATACATTAAAGCATTCGGCAAGCATTATTGCTATTGAACCACAGGCTAACACTACTACGCGCAATTTAAAAGTACGTGCAGTAATTAATGGTAATGCGAAAGCAAACCCCGGCGCTTTTGTTAAAATTTTTGTAACACAAAACACCAGCAGGCACAGTATTCTTGTGCCAACCAATTGCATTATTCCCAGTGATATAAATAAGCAGTTAATACTTGTGAAAGATGGCAAGGCAAAATTTATTGATGTTACAACTGGTGTGCGTTTGCAAAGCGATGTTGAAATAACACAAGGTGTTACAGCCGGCGATACGATAATAGTTACAGGTGTTTTATTTGCACAAGATAAAAAACCTATTAAAATAAGAAAGGTAAAAACTTTGAGCGACGCATCTGAACAACAATAATTGTATATAATTAAATTACTGTTGCTGGTTTTTATTTAGTTTTTTCGAAAAGTGCTTTCAGTTCCTTTAAATACGATTTTTTATTTTATACATACGTAATCTTTCATTCGGTTTCGTCTCAACATTTTCCGCTTTCGTATCAAATTATTTTTATTGCATTCTTTTTGAAACAATTAAGGTTTGCATAAATAAATTTGTTGATAATTATAGATTAATTAATATAAATATTTGCTACAGGTTATACCTTTCAAAACATAAATGAATATTTCTGAACTATCATTAAAGCGCCCGGTGCTTGCCACGGTAATGAACATTATGATCATTGTGTTTGGTGTTACCGGTTTTACTTTTCTTGCAGTGCGTGATTATCCTGCAATTGATCCCGCGGTAGTTTCTGTAAATACATCATATACCGGCGCTAATGCAGATATAATAGAGAGCCAAATTACTGAACCCTTAGAAAAACAAATCAATGGAATTCCTGGTATAAGAACACTTACTTCTTCAAGCTCTTTGGGCAGCAGTAATATTACAGTTGAATTTAATTTAGGTGTTGATCTTGAAGCTGCCGCAAGTGATGTGCGTGATAAAGTAAGCCAGGCTGCACGCAGTTTACCGCAGGATATTGATGCACCACCGGTGGTTTCAAAAGCAGATGCGAACAGTGAACCTATTTTAATTCTTGCATTACAAAGTCCCACCAAAAGTTTGCTTGAATTAAGTGATTATGGCGAGAATGTTTTGCAGCAACAATTTCAAACTATAAATGGTGTAAGTTCTGTAGGATTGTTTGGTCAAAAGCGCTATGCCATGCGGATTTGGCTTGATCCGGATAAAATGAATACTTACAATGTTTTATTTACAGAATTGCGTGATGCTTTAAATTCAGAAAATATCGATTTGCCTCCCGGAAAAATTTATGGCGGTAATACAGAATTAACTATACGAACAGTTGGCAGGCTCACATCAGAAAAGCAATTTCGTGATTTAATTATTCGTGAAGACAGCACAGGCATTGTGCGTTTAAGCGATATTGCAAATGTTGAATTGGGTGCTGAAAATTATGAGCAAAGCTGGAAATATAATGGTGTTAATGCAGTTGGGTTGTATGTTATACCACAACCCGGCGCAAATAACATTGCTATTGCAGATGAATTTAATAAGCGGCTTGCAGATATTCAAAAATCAAGCAAAAGCGATATTCAGTTAAAAGTTTTAATTGATAATACGATCAATATTCGTAATTCACTTTCTGAGGTTAAAGAAACACTCATTATCTCGTTTATTTTAGTGGTATTGGTGATATTTATTTTCTTCCGTAACTGGCTTATTGCAATTCGCCCCTTAATAGATATTCCTATTTCACTTATCTCTACTTTTTTCATTATGTACATTTCCGGTTTTACCATTAATGTATTAACACTGTTAGGCATTGTGTTAGCAACAGGGTTGGTGGTTGATGATGGAATTGTTGTAACAGAAAATATTTTTAGAAAACTTGAAAGTGGTTTACCTATTCGCAAAGCAGCGATTGAAGGCAGTAAAGAAATATTCTTTGCAGTACTTTCAACATCTATCACATTGGCAGTTGTATTTCTTCCCGTAATTTTTTTAGAAGGATTTATCGGGCGTTTATTCCGTGAGTTTGGTGTAACACTTGCCTGCGCTGTTTTAATTTCCGCATTTGTATCACTTACTATAACACCAGTATTAAATGTTTATTTAAGTGGAAAGAAAGCAGGGCATGGAAAATTTTATGATCGAACCGAACCTTTTTTTAAAGGCATAGAAAATGGCTACAGAAGATTGCTTGAAAGTTTTATGAAAGTGCGCTGGTTTGCATTTGTAATTGTTGCTGTTTGCGGTGTTATTATATGGGTAACTATGGGTTCTTTACAAAGTGAAATTGCGCCGCTGGAAGATAAAAGCTCAATACGTTTTAATGTAACGGCGTCAGAAGGCACAAGTTTTCCTGCCATGCAAACCATAACAGATTCTATCGCCAATTATCTATATGATTCTGTACCGGAACGCGAGTTTGTTTTTGCAAGAACGCCTGCAGGAAATACCAACCAGGCACAGCCAAGAATTGGTTTGGTTGATCCAAAAGAAAGAAGCAGATCGCAAGATCAGATTTCAAATGATCTGCAGAAAAAATTATCAAAGTTTAATGATGCAAGAATTTTTGCAACGCAGGAACAAACAATTGCTGTTGGTGCAGGTTCACGCGGTGGATTACCTGTACAATATGTTTTAGAGAATATGGATTTTGATAAACTAAAAGAAGTAATACCCAAATTTTTAGATGCAGCAAGGCAAGATCCAACGTTTTCAAATGTGGATGTGAATTTAAAATTTAATCGCCCTGAAATACAACTTTCTGTTGATCGCATGAAGGCGAAAGATCTTGGTTTAACTACTGAAGATGTTGTGGCTGCTGTACAAGCTGCATTCAGCGGCGGGCGTCTTGCCTATTTTATATTGGGCAGCGATCAGTATGAAGTAATTGCTCAGGTTTCACACACAGATAGAAATAAGCCTGTAGATATTTCAAGATTATATGTACGTAATGCAAGTGGAGATAACATTCCGCTAAGCAGTGTTGTTCATTTGCAGGAAAGCAGCAGCCCAACTACTTTATATCATTTCAATCGCTATAAGGCCGCAACTATTTCTGCATCTTTATCAGAAGGTAAAACAATCGGCGATGGTATTAAAGCTATGCAAGCTATAGCTGATAAAAATTTAGATGAAACATTTCAAACAGCATTAAGCGGACCTTCACGGGATTATGAAGAAAGCTCATCAAACATCGGCTTTGCTTTTACGCTTGCATTGTTGCTAATTTATTTAATTCTTGCTGCACAGTTTGAAAGTTTTCTTGATCCATTCACAATCATGTTTACCGTGCCGCTTGCATTAGCCGGCGCATTGTTAAGTTTATGGATATTCGGACAAACATTAAACATTTTTTCTGAAATAGGAATGATTATGCTAATTGGACTTGTAACAAAGAATGGAATTTTAATTGTTGAATTTGCTAATCAAAAACGTAAGCAGGGAATGGGTAAACACGAAGCTGTTATTGAAGCTGCCAATCAACGTTTGCGCCCGATATTAATGACAAGTCTTGCAACTTCTTTAGGTGCTTTGCCAATTGCATTAAGTCTGGGCGCATCTGCCAGCAGCCGTGTGCCGCTTGGTATAGTTGTGGTTGGCGGAATTTTATTTTCATTGATATTAACATTGTTTGTAATTCCTGCGATGTATTCATTTATATCAGGCAAACACAAAGCACATAAAACAGAAATTAGTGAATGAGCTTATTTTGAAATTTAAATTAGAAATTTCGAAATAATTTAATAACGATGAAAGGATTTTTTAGCATATTGATTTTTATAAGCACTTGCAGCATGGCACAACAACCATTGCAATTAGGTGATGCAATCAACATAGCATTAAAAAGCAGTTATGATATTGAAGTGGCAAAAAATAATGTGCACATAAATTCTATTAATAATAATTACGGCGTTGCCGGTGGTTTACCTGTGGTTACAGGTGCAGCAAGCGACCAGGAGCAGATAACAAACGTAAACCAGAGTTTAAACACAGGTACACATATACAACGTAATAATGCTGCAGCAAACAGTGCAAGTGCAAATATTGAAGGCAGCTTTCTTTTGTATAATGGAATGCGTGTTGTTGCTACCAAAAAAAGATTGGAAGAACTTGAAAAACAAAATCAGGAATACCTGAATGCAACTATTGAAAACACGATTGCTACTGTTATGACGCAGTATTATGATGTAGTGCGCCAGCAGAGTTATTTGCAAACATTGAATGCTTCAATTGATGTAGCGCAAAAGCAGCTTGATATTGTAAAAACGCAGACAACAGTGGGGCTTGCAAATAATGCAGATTTGTTTCAATCGCAGCTTGATTTAAATGCATTAATTCAGCAAAAACAATCGCAGCAATTAATAATTTATCAGGCAAAAACTTCTTTGTTAACCTCTCTAACCTTAAAGCCTGACAGTGTAATAAATATCACCGATACGATTATTATTGCAGACTCAACAGTAATGCTGGAAGATGTAATGAATAATCTTTACAGAAGTCCTGATGTTATTGCTGCAAGTATGCAGGTTACTATTAATCAACTGCTGGAAAAAGAAACAGCTGCACAGCGTTATCCTTCAGTATATTTAAATAGTGGTTATAATTACAATCGCTCACAAACGGCAGCAGGAAATGTTTTACTAAATCAAAATTATGGACCTTATATTGGGTTGAGCTTATCAATTCCAATTTATAATGGTTCAATTTATAAACGACAACAACGCGTTGCAGAAATCAATACAACCAATGCTCAATTAGAGCAATCTATTTTGGTTAGAGATAATACATCCAATGCAGTAAAAAATTACCAGGCTTATCAAAATTCTTTACAGCAATTAAAAACGCAAAATGAAAATTATGCGCTGGCAAAACAATTACTCGATCTGGTTTTGCTTAAATTTCAATTACGTGTTGCAACAATTGTTGATTTAAAAAATGCAGAAGAAAGTTTTCAAAACGCTGGTTATTTGTTAGTGAATTTAAGTTATACAGCAAAAGCCGCAGAAATTGAAATGAAACGGCTAACTTATCAATTGAGTTTTTGATGTTCAATACTCTTTCTTACTCCACACTACGTTTCTTTCTTTCAAATAATTCATTACATAATCAAAAGCGGATTTGTGTTTGCCAACAAACTCTGGTGGAAAAACACCTTTCTCATTAAATAAATTTTTAGCAATGAGATTTGCTGATGCTGTGCATGTGTAACCTGTAGTGCGGCTCATTGAAGAAGTTTTTGTCGCCATATCATAACGATTAAGCAAATTATATTCAATCGTTTTTTGTGATGATTTTAAAATTACTTTCATCACTGTTAATTCTTCTTCCTCTTCACCTAATTTCCATTCATTAAATAAAATTTTTGAAGTGAACTGTAACGGCGAAATTTTATTTCCATCAACACTAATTTTTTCTTCGTTAAAAAATCCGCTTTCTTTCAAAGCAATAATCAAATCAATGTGCCCTGGATAACGTAATGTTTTTTCTTTTTGATTTTTTATATGTGGCATCGTAAATAATAATGAACGCAAACCATCTGTATTGAAAGTTTCTAATGTACCAAGTTCATCAAACTGCAGCCAGTCGCGTTCGGTTAGCGCAGGTTTTATAACAATATTTCCATTTTCCATTAAACGTGCCGGGCGCGTATATTCTTCAATAACATCAATCGGAGAAAATGGCGCTTTATATTCGAAAGGTTTTTTACGAACTTTTGGTAAACCGCCAACATAAATTTCAAACGCATCAATTTTTATTTCTTCATTATATCTGCCAATAATATAATTGCTCATGCCTGGCGCAACGCCGCAATCTGTAATTACCGTTACACTTTTTTCTTTTGCAAGTGTATCTAATTCCAAAGCATTTTCAGGAAAGAAAGAAATGTCAGCAACATTTTTTCCGCATTCGATCACCGTTTTTAAAACATCAAAACCCATAAAACCCGGAACGGCTGTTACAACAAGATCAAATGGCGATAATAATTTTTTATACGATGTATAATCTTTCAGGTCGGCTTTAATTGTTTTGATATTATCATTTTGTTTTTGCAGGAACTGAAAATTGGTTTCATTTACATCAACAGAAGTAACGGAATATTCTTTCGCAAGATCGAGCGCCATAATTCTGCCAATCATGCCTGCACCTAAGACAACAATATTCATTCTAAAAATTTTTGCAAAGATGTACAAAGCAAACTATCAACTATAAATTTTTATGTACAGAAATTACAACTGAATTTTGAATAATGGATTTTCAATCTGTATGGCAACAATTTATTGATGGCATGAAAGAAACAAGCTGGCTCGAATATATTGCTGTATTTAGTGGTATTATAAGTGTATGGTTTGAAAAAAATGAAAATATATGGATTTTTCCGGTTGGGTTAATTAATACCATTATTTATGTATGGATAAGCGTGAAAGGAAATTTATTTGGTGAAGCAAGCGTGAATTTTTATTATACAGTATTAAATATTTACGGCTGGATTTTGTGGACGAAAAAAGATGCGCATAAACATCATATTGTAAACATTGAATTTTCAAATAAAAAACAATGGCTGCAACAAATATTATTCTTTGTTTTTTTTTATGTTGTGATTTTTTTTACTCTTAGTTATTTAAAAAAATCGTTTGCACCAAATGCCATCCCATGGGCAGATGCATTTGCCAGCGCGACCGCATACACAGGAATGTGGTTAATGACGAAGAAAAAAATTGAAAGCTGGTATTGGTGGATCGCTACAAACATTGCATCTATTCCATTGTACTTTGTAAAGCATTATGTTTTTATAAGCGTTTATTATCTCATACTATTTATAATGGCTGTTTTTGGGTTAATCGAATGGATACGGCGAGCGCGGAACATGAATATTAAGCCTTCAACTATGAATGAAAAACGGAAACATTATGATTAAAAAAATAGTTGCAATTGGTCCGGAAAGTACAGGTAAGAGTACTTTGTGTGAGCAACTCGCAAAACATTTCAATACAATGTGGTGTCCTGAGTATGCAAGAGAATATTTGAAACAAAACGGTGTAAAATATAATTATGCTGACTTATTAAAAATTGCGCAGGGGCAATTAATAATAGAAGATTATTGTACAGAAAAAATAAAAGCCGAAAGCTCACATCTTTTCATTGATACCAATATGTACGTAATGAAAATTTGGTATGAATATGTTTTTCGGAAATGCGAGTATGTTGTGCTGAATGAGATTTCAAAAAGAAAATATGATTTGTACTTATTGTGCAACATTGATCTTCCATGGATTGAAGATGAAATGCGTGAATATCCCGATGAAAAACCAAGAATTGAATTGTATAATATATATAAAGATTTACTTATTAATCAAACAACACCATGGATTGAAATAAGCGGAAATTATGAGGAACGTTTACAAAAAGCAATAAGTGAAGTTGAAAAATATTGCGTGTAAATTAAACTGCCATCATTTCTTTTTCTTTTGCAGCAAGATGTTTGTCAACCAAAATAATATATCTGTCGGTTGTTTCCTGAACAGTATTCTCACCATCTGCAGCAACATCTTTACTTAAACCATCTTTCTGCAGCTTCTTAATTTCTTCAATTGCATCACGGCGGATATTTCTTATAGCAACTTTTGAATGCTCACCTTCTGCACTTGCTTTTTTAAATAATTCTTTTCTGCGTTCTTCTGTTAAAGGAGGAAGAAATAAACGGATTTGATTGCCATCGTTTTGCGGCGTTATACCAATATTTGCCTGCAGAATAGAACGTTCAATTACCTGCAGCATATTTTTTTCCCAGGGCTGAATACTAATTGTTCGTGCATCAAGAATAGTTACATTAGCAAGCTGTGTAATGGGAGTTGGACTTCCATAATATTCAACAAATATTCCATCAACCATACTCGGATTTGCTTTGCCAGCCCTAATCTTTGTAAGTTCAGTTTCAAGATGGCTAATGGCTTTTTTCATTGATGATTCATTATCATCTATTAAAAATTCCAGTTCTTCTGTTTCCATAAAAATAATTTAAGACAGCAACAAAACTAAGCAATCAGATAATAGATAAATGCGATCAATCTTCGTGGGCAGAAATTTTTTCTTTCATGGGGTAGATAAGATAAACTTTAGAGTTTCCTGTATCTTGTTCGATTGATTCTTCACGAACAATATGAAGTTTTTTACGCACAGGTATAAAACGTTTTAACATATAGACAGATGCAAAGTATAAAAGAAACTGGCTTGCAATAACAATGTTGATATTAATAGTTTGGAGAGAAAGTGTTATTGAAGCAAAAATAAATTCAGCTGCTAATAAAGTAATTGTTACTTCAGTATGTGAAAGACCTTTGTTTTGCAATAAATGATGTAGATGACTTCTGTCAGGACTTAAAGGTGATTTGCCTTTTGCAATGCGCAAAGCAAAAACACGGAGAACATCCATTAAAGGAATAAGCAGGAAACCAAATGCTATTGCAGGTGTGGAATAATCCGTAAGATTTATCTGTATAGTTGGATTTTCAACAAATCGAATGGCTAATACGCTGCAAATAAGTCCTATTAATGTAGATCCCGAATCTCCCATAAATATTTTTGCAGGTGGAAAATTATACATAAGAAATGCAAGCAATGCGCCGGCAATTGAAAAAGATAAAACAGCGTAAGGCAATACATTATTAATTAAAAAAAATGTTCCGAAAAATAAACAAGCCACAAGCCCGATTGATCCGGCAAGACCGTCAACGCCATCTAAAAGATTAAAAGCATTTATAAGAAGAATAATAGTGAAAAAACTTATGTAGATACTTTCTGTGTGTGTAAGCGCATACATATCTAAAAAGCCATGCAAATTGGTAACTAAAAGATTACCTTTTAAGCAAAAAACTGCTGCTACTGCTAATTGACCTAAAGTTTTTTTCCAGGCTTTTAAAATAAAAATATCATCAATTAAACCTAGAATAAAAATAACAAAAAAGCCTGCTATATAATATTGCAGATCTGCATTATAATTGTTAAAATCAGATACAAGTAACATGCTTAATATTAATCCGGAAAATATTGCTATACCACCTAAAGATGAAACAGGATAATTATGTGTTTTACGTTCATCTGGTATATCATAAATCTTATTTTCGTGTGCTAATTTTATTATTAAAGGCAACAAAAAAAATGTTGTTAAATATGCGATAATAATTCCGGTAGCAACTTGTATCATATAAGGGACTGTTTATAGGCAGGGTTCGGCAAATATAATTTCAATTGAAACCTAAGACAAAACATATTTTTTATAAGCTGCGTTGTAATTGTTTAAATTTTTTTTAATATAAACTTTCAAGATTTTTTAAAGTAGTATTAACAATTTTTACTGGATATAGTTTTTTTAATTGATCCAGCCATTGCTTTTCAAGATATTCTTGGTAATCATTAATAACTAAACCTTTTGCATCTTCGAAACTACGCATTTCAGTTTGCGGATATATTTTAATAAAATGAATAAAAGTAAAAGCATCGCCGGCATCATTTGACTCCGGCATTGTCTGAAAATCTTTTTCCATTTGAACAGGTAGCTTTACAGGTAACTGATCCTGCTCAAACCTGTTACTATCCATATATACTGAATTTCCATATAATACAATAACTGTGCGCCAATTTGAGGGATCTTTTTTTATTTTTTCCGCCACTTCTGTAACAGTTGTTTTATTAGCGCCGGAAATTATCAATGCTGTTACACTTTTATTCCATTTATATTTATTGGAATGCTGAGTATAATATTTTTTAAGACCGGCAGAATCTTGTGAAGCTTTATTCCACACATGTTTATCCATTACATAAAAAAGCATATTGGCGTCGTTAAATTCCTTTAACTGCGATTTAATTGGCGGATCAAAATCCACAATATTTTCTTTGTAGTAATCGGCACATGATGCATCAATAAAACTTTGCATTAATTTTTTATATCCTTCACTTGCCGGCGAAGAAACAATAAGGTTTTGCTGAGCTTTCAAATATGCAATCCAATTATTAACAATAAATTTCTTTTTTTCAAATTCAAATAATAGTGTAGCTGGTTTTATACTTTTTAATGAAGCAGGAAGTTTATTATCTTGTTTTAGAGCAGAATCAGTATATAACCAAAGTTCAGCCTGGTTATAATTTTCGTTTTTAAAATGTGTAACGGGTAACCATTTTTGCACAAGATTTTTCTTTGCCGCATCAAGCCTGCCATCATTCTGAATTTCTTGTTGCAGATAAGCTGTTGTTGTAACATTATTTTCATCGGCAGAAACAGGTATTGCTTCAACAAGCTTAATAATGTTATATCCATAATCTGTTTTAAATGGCTTTGAAATACTGTCTGATTTTTCAAGACTGAACACTTCATTTTCAAAATCACCGCTATATTCTCCAACACCAACTTCAATGTTAGCCGAAGCATCCTGCAGTTCATAATTTTCTCCAAATGTGCTTAATTGAGATTCAAAAGAAGTTCCGTTTTGTAACAGGTTATAAATTGAATCAGCCTGTTTATGCGCTTCTTCAATTTGCGCAGCAGAAAAAAATTGTGGCGTAGCAAATAATAATTGCTGAATTTTTTTTCTTCCCAACGCAGGTCTTTCTCCTGCATTTTTAAAAATATGATAACCAAGATTGCTTTTGTAAATAGCAGAAAAATTATTTTGCGTTAATGCATAAACAATATTTTCTATTAAATAAGGCAAAGTAAAAACACTTATATATCCAAGCGTTCCTTTATTAACTTTTGTATTTGCATCAGTTGAGTATTGTGCTGAAACAGCGTTGAAATCTTCGCCTTTTTTAAGAGCATCGTATGCTTTTGAAATTTGATTAAATGCATCGCTGGTGTCAATGCCTGTAAAAGGAACAAAAACCTGCTGTAATAAAATATCTTTCTGGCTGCGCACAAATGCTTCATGCAGCAGTTTGTTTATATCTGCCTGCTGATTAATAAAATTATCTGTAAGTTGTGTTTTAAAATTTTCATAGTCTGCTTTTAATTCTGTATTTGTGTTTGCTTTTTCATCATATGCAGCCTGTAATTTTAAACGAAAGTTTACATACAAATCAAGGTAATCATGCATTTTTTGTTGCCTGTTACCTGTTGTATCCGGATTTTTATTATAAGCTTCAAGAAATTCATCTTTTGTTACAGCATGTGTGCCATAAGTAAATAACGTTTGTGCATTAGAATGTAATGCAATACTTAAAAAGCAACATGCATAAACTGCATAGCGTTTTAATTTCATACAATAATTATTGAGAGGAAGAAACTGATTTTAATTTGGCTTCAATCAAGCCATCATATTGTTCAAGGCTAAGCCCTTTTGCTATAATTCTTTTTTTCTCGTCTAATAAAAAGAACGTTGGTGTTTGCGTAATATCATACAATTGCCTGTAATCTGCCTGGTTTGAAGATTCAAGCTGCTTTCTTTTTTCTGTTGTTTCATAAGCATGATACCATCCTTTAAGATTATGATCTGTAATAAATTTTTTCCAGTCATCAATTACATTATCATTTACGCAAACAGCCAAAATTTTTATGCCCTTGTTTTTCCATTTAGCTTCATAAAACGAATCAAGTCTTGGTACCTGTATCTGGCAATGACTGCAATGCGGATCCCAAAAAGCAACAATTGTAAGTGGCGCATTAATGTTGTATAATGATATATCTGTTCCAGCCGTGTCTGTTAAATCCAAAACCGCAGCCTGATCGTTTAACTGGTTTGCCATCAGGCTGTAAGCTCTGTCAAAAATATATTTACGTTGTTTTTCAGTTAGCCATGTTGTATCACCTTTTGCATAAAAATTTTCAAACAAAAACAGAAAAACTTTATCCTGACCCATGTATTCAGGATTAATATATTTATCAGTAAATTTTCCTAAAAGAAATCTATGCAGTTCATCTGCACCACGCGACGCAAGCAGCATATAATTTACATCATTAACTATTGAATCGGGATTAGGCGAAACATAATATTTATAATAGTCATCAAGCTTTGGTTCAAAAAAAGGTGTGTGTAAAAGCATATTGTTATTAAAATCAACATTATCCCAATAATGATCTTTTACATAATAAAAAGGATATAGCGAATCTATCTTTCCAGCACTTAAAACTTTTGGCTGCGGACGCTCGGGAATTTTTGCTACCTCTAATAAAGCCGCCAACATTGAATTAGGCTGATTAGTGATAACATTATTACGATAGCCAGTTAACTCCGTTGCTTTTTTAGCAATCTCTTTTTCTATTGTTGAAGAATCAGCAGCAGTTGCAGCGGTTTTTAATTTTTCCTGCAAAGCGTTTAACTCTGGTGAAATTTTAGAAAGAAAAACCGTATAAGCAGAAAAAACATCATTATCAGGCGAGCCGGTAAATTTAATATCTGTGGGTTTTGTTGAATCTGAAAACACGCTAAAATGCTGTGTTGAATCCATCAGCAATTCAAATAAAATTACTTTCTCAGGTGATACAAGAAAATAAATTCCCTGCTGTAGTTTTTCACCACCTTTAAAAATAGAAATGCCTTTTGTATTAGCTATAGCAGAATCAACCAAAATTTTTCTTTTACCATAATAACTGCCTAAATAAATTTTTACATTTTTAAAATCTGTAATTGCAGTTATTTCATAACCATTTGAGTTGGTTTGAGCTTTTAAAGGTTGACCAAAAAATAAAATTGAAAGAAATAATACAGCCGCAAAAAAAATTCTCATGCTTAAAAAATTGCGTAAATATATTTCAATATCTATTTGTATTTGTTAAGCATACGTAAAACAGCTTACTGTTTAAGGTTTATTATTTATGTTGATGGATGAAAGCCGCATTCCTTATTTTACATTTGCCAAGTGAGAAGGTATAAAAAACCAGTTGTATTAAAAAAAATATGCGTAGAAAATTATGCTGCAGAAGGCAAGTCGCTGGGAAGAATTAACGGCAAGGTTATTTTTATCGAAAACACAGTGCCCGGCGATATTGTAGATGTGCAGGTTTTAAAAAGCAAGAAAGATTGGGCTGAAGGTTTTCCGCTTTATTTTCATAAGCTTTCTGAACAAAGAGTTGAACCTTTCTGTCAGCATTTCTCTATTTGCGGCGGTTGCCAATGGCAAATGCTTCCTTACAAAAATCAATTAGCTTATAAACAACAACAGGTAAATGATGTATTGCAGCGTATTGGCAAAGTACAGTTGCAGGATATTAAAAATATAATCGGCGCTGATGAAGATAAATATTACCGCAATAAACTTGAATATAGTTTTTCAGCAAAACAATTTATTCCTGACAAAGAATTTGGAAGAATGATTGAAGAAGGTGCGGACATAAAATCCATCAGCCAAAAAAATGTAGCCGGCTTTTTTGCAAAAGGTTTATTTGATAAAGTGGTTGAAATAAAAAAATGTTATTTGCAGCAAGAACCAACCAATGAAATAAGAAATGCCGTTGCCGGTTTTGCCCGTGAAAATAATTTTTCTTTTTATGATTTTAGACAGCATAACGGCTGGATGCGCAATATGCTGGTACGTATTACAACTACCGGCGAGATAATGATAAATATTGTTCTTGCAAAATATGATGCAGAGAAAATGAAATTGTTGTTTGATTTTATTTTAAGCAGCTTTCCACAAATTACTACGCTCTTATACACTATAAATACTAAGAATAACGACAGTATTTTTGACCTCGTTCCGCAAATTGTAAAAGGCAAAGGTTTTATTATTGAACAGCTGGAAAATTTCAGTTTTAAAATAAGTGCGAAATCTTTTTTTCAAACCAATACAAAACAGGCGCAGAAATTATACAGTGTTGCAAGAGATTTTGCTGCGCTAACAAATACTGAAACTGTTTACGATCTTTATTGCGGAACAGGCAGCATTGGCATTTTTGTAAGCAAGCAGGCAAGAAAAATAATTGGTGTTGAAATGATAAGCGATGCTATTGAAGATGCAAAACAGAACGCTGTATTAAATAATATAACCAATGCATCTTTTTTTACCGGAGATGTGGTTGATATTTGCACGAATGATTTTTTTGCTGAAAATGGAAAGCCTGATGTAATAATGGTTGATCCGCCGAGAGCAGGTTTACATGCAAAACTTGCTGAAAAATTATTAGAAATACAAGTGCCGCTTATTGTGTATGTAAGCTGTAATCCTGCAACGCAGGCCAGAGATATAGGTATTTTAAATGAAAAATATTCTGTTGAAAAAATTCAGCCGGTAGATATGTTTCCGCATACACATCATATTGAAAATGTAATACAATTAAAATTAAGAACAGCTTAACCTATTAATTGAATGAGAGAATTCAGACCAGGCAGTTTCCAGATATTACCGCTTGTAATTAAAAATCTTATTATTATAAATGTGCTGGTATTTATAGCACAACAACCCGCAGCTTACAGTGATAAAATTACAGATCTGTTTGCGCTGCATACCTGGCAAAGCCCTTTATTTAAACCATGGCAGTTTATAACGCATCTTTTTTTGCATGCAAATATTTTACATATTGCTTTTAATATGTTTGCGCTTTGGAGTTTTGGTTCAGTGTTAGAAAATCTGTGGGGTCCAAAAAAATTTTTAACTTTCTATCTAATATGTGGATTGGGTGCGGCTTTAAGCCATATGACCGTTTTATACATCGGAACGCAACACATAATAGATAATTACAATTATTTAGTAGATCATCTTACACCAAATAATTTTGCAGATTTTTGTAATAAAGAACATTTAGCCGACTATTCTTCCGGCATAAATAATTTCATTAATCAATGGAAAGCTAATCCCGGCGATTACAATTTTGCTCAACAGGCATTTAATCTGGCAACCCAGTTTAAAGATGCACAACTAAATGAACCTACGATTGGTGCTTCCGGTGCTGTATTTGGATGTCTTGCAGCATTTGGTTACTTATTTCCAAATGCATTACTGGTGGGATTTCCTTTTTTTATACCAATAAAGGCCAAGTGGGCAGTTGGAGCGTATATACTAATCGAGTTATATTCAAGCTTTGCAAACAGTGCCGGAGATAACATTGCACATGTAGCACACTTGGGTGGTGCTTTGTTTGGATTTTTATTGGTTTTCTTTTGGAATAAAAATAACAGGCGAACAATTTATTAAATAATTATAAAAAGTAACTTTACTGGATGTCGGTAACGGAACGCAATAAAAAAAGATTACTGCTGGGGCAGGATAATAATGCGCTTACGTGGCTTATAATTATTAACTCAGTTGTATTTGTGGCACTGATGTTTATAAAAGTTATTTATCAAATGAGCGTTGATAATTCCTTGCAAACTTATCAAACGCAAATAGCAAATTGGTTTAGCTTACCTGCGAATGGTTACACATTATTAACGCGCCCCTGGACGATTGTTTCTTACATGTTTTCTCATGATAATTTATGGTATTTAATAAGCAGCATTTTATGGCTTTGGTGTTTCGGTTTTATTCTGCAGGACCTTGCGGGTAATAATAAGCTTTTCCCAATTTATTTTTATGGTGGAATTACAGCAGCAATTGTTTTTATAACATCTGCAAATCTTCTTCCTGCATTACATGCGCACGTAAGTTTTATTTCACAAACAGGTGCAGCCGCTTCTGTAATTGCTGTTGCCATTGCCACAACAACGCTGGCGCCCAATTATAGAATTTTTCAGATGCTTAATGGCGGCATTTCTCTCTGGATTGTAACCGTTGTTTATGTAGCCATTGATTTTAGTACTGTAGGTATGGTTAATGGCGCTGTAGCCTTATCACATGTGGCGAGTGGTTTTATGGGATACATTTTTGCAAGGCAATTAAGAAAAGGTAATGACTGGGGCTTATGGATGAGTAAATTTTCTGATTGGATAAATGATCTTTTCAATCCTGAAAAAAAACTAAAAAAAGATCAGGTATATTATAAACCAACCAGGAAACCTTACCAAAAAACTTTATATGTAACGCAGCAAAGGCTGGATGAAATTCTTGATAAAATAAACCAGCATGGTTACCAATTTTTAACAGACGACGAAAAAGAATTTTTAAAGAAAGCAAGTAACACAGACCTTTAATGTTTATATTAAAGAGAGAAATTAATGCATGAAATCTTTTTCAAAATTAATTTTTAAAATACTCTGTTTTTTCATTGTCTTGGGTTTTCTTATTTCCTGCTTTACGCAATATATTCCGCCTTCCAGGTTTTCCTATACGGCAATTTTTTGCTTTGCCTTTCCTTATTTGTTTTTATTAATGATCATACTTGTTGCAGTTTATTTTTTTATAAACAGGCGTGTTGCATTTTTTTTATTTATCTGCCTTTTGTGTGGTTATAAAAACTTACACAGTACAGTAGCATTTAAATTTTCTTCCAAATGGAATATTAAAAAAAAAGATTCTTCATTACGTATAATGACGTGGAATGTAGAAGATTTTGTTAGCTTGCTTGCAGGTGCAGAAGTACGTTTAAACATGTTGCATCTTATAAGCAAAAACAATCCTGATATTTTATGTGTACAGGAATTTACAGAAGTCAGGAACGCCAGATGGCGTGTTTCTGTACAAAAAGAATTGGATTCGCTTGGTTATAAATATTGCTTTCTTTCCAGAGACCAGGTTTGGTCAGGTGCTGTTGAAAAATTGACGATCCGTGGCACAGCAATTTTTTCAAAACAGCCTTTTATTGATAGCTGCCGTTTTAATGTGCGCAATAACAATATTAATTTAAACGAAAATGCAATTTATGCAACCTTCGTTTTTAATAATAAACCGGTAAGAATTTATACAGCACATCTTGCATCTTTTCAAATTTATAAAGATACCAGTAACACAAAAAAGGATATTTATCAAATAACATACGATCGTAAAAGAGCCATCCAATATAAACTGCGGGAAATAGAAGAACTACATCAGCAGGAAGTAGCAATAATTAGAGACTCAATTTTAAAATGTCCATATCCTGTTATTTATTGCGGCGACATAAATACAACGCCTTGCTCATACAATTATCATATTTTAAAAAACAATTTGCAAGATGCGTTTCTTGAAAAAGGTTCCGGCATCGGAGCTACTTTTTATAAAATTCTGCCAACACTTCGTATTGATGTTTGCCTTGTTGATACAGCATTGAAAATAAACCAGTGCACAATTGCGCGGCGTAAGCTTTCAGATCATTACCCGATTATTACAGACATACACTGGAAATAAAATTCATCTTGTTTCGTTATTTTTAATCATGGCAATCAGCATTATTCGCAGTACAGTAAAAAGTGTTTTACTTATTATTACGGTAGTTGTTTGTATTTTTTATCTGCTAAGTGTTATTACTCCCTATTTAAATCCGCAGCATTGGTGGCTTATAGGCTTTCTCGGTCTTGCATTTCCGTATCTCTTTTTTATACTTATATTTATTTTTTTCTTTTGGCTGATAGCAAAACCAAAACTGATAATTCTTCCCATTTTTATTTTATTACTTGGCGCAAAACAAATCAGTGTAACATTTGCCGCACACTTTAAAAGTGCGAATGTAAATAAAAAACCAGACAGCACTTTTCGCATTATAAGCTGGAATGTTGCCAACATGTATGGTTTAAGTAACGATAAAGAAATAAAAAAGCACAACAGAACAGAACTGGCGCAAAGTATTTTAGATCTGCAGCCGGATATAATTTGTCTGCAGGAATTTAATCATTCATATACACAAGGCGAAGGCGCAGATAATATTGGTTTGTTCAGCAAACAATATCCAAACTATTTTTATTCAAAAGATTTTAATAAAGAAAATGGTTACTATACTTCAGGCTCTATCGTATTTTCAAAATATCCTATTATAGATTCAGGCAAATTTGATTATCCTGGAAACTTTACCGGCAGTTTAATTTATATTGATGTAAAGGTAAATAATGATACTATAAGAATTTTTACCACACATCTGCAATCATTTGGTTTTAATAATTCTGACTATGCTGAAATAAATAAAATAAAGCAGCGTGATGAAAAATCTATTGAAGCATCAAAAAATATTTTTATTAAAATGAAAAATGCATTTACTAATCGCGGCATACAGGCAAATATTGTTCGCCAGCAAACGGATTCCTGTAAATATGCTTCCGTTGTATGCGGAGATTTTAATGATGTGCCCAGTTCTTACACTTATTTTCATATTTGCAATTTGCGGCAAGATGCATTTCTTAAGCAAGGCTTAGGCGTTGGCAAAACTTATAGTTCTTTAGCGCCTATGTTACGTATAGATTATATTTTACCCGATACTTCTTTCGCCATAAAACAATTTGATATGGTTGATGAAAACCTCAGCGATCATGCCATGCTGGTGAGTGATTTACAATTGAAATAAGCAATTGAATCTTAATCTTAAAAAATTGAAATACTATTTTTGTTGCTAACTGCACTTAATTTACTATTGTAAGTTCATCTGTTGCAGACGAATAATTTATTTCAAAAAATGAGCGAGCTAAAAGTTTATAATTCATTAACGAGAGAAAGAGAAATATTCAAACCAATAACTGCGGGACATGTTGGTTTATATGTGTGCGGACCAACAGTAAGTGGTGAAAGTCACTTGGGTCATGCGCGCCCATATGTTACGTTCGATATTGTTTATCGCTGGCTTATGCACTTAGGTTATAAAGTTCGTTACGTGCGTAACATTACAGATGCCGGACATTTTGAAGAAGAAGGTCGCGCAGCAGAAGATAAAATTTCAAAAAAAGCAATTCTGGAAAAATTAGAGCCAATGGAGTTGGTGCAGAAATACACCAACCTTTATCATTGGGCAATGCATAAATTAAATAATCTTGATCCAACGATTGAACCAACTGCAACAGGTCATATAATTGAACAAATCGGTATGATTGAAAAAATTATTGCAGATGGTTATGCGTACAACGTTAATGGCTCTGTTTATTTTGATGTAGAAAAATACAGTACTGATTTTTCTAAAAAAGGCGAGCCATACGGCATATTAAGCGGAAGAGTTTTGGAAGATATGATGGAATCAACCCGCGATCTAGATAACCAGGAAGAAAAACGTAACAAAGTAGATTTTGCTTTATGGAAAAATGCGCCGCCTGAACATATCATGCGTTGGCAAAGCCCTTGGGGCATGGGTTTCCCGGGCTGGCATATTGAATGCTCTGCAATGAGTACAAAATATTTGGGTGTTGAATTTGATATTCATGGCGGCGGTATGGATTTACAATTTCCGCATCATGAATGCGAGATTGCACAAAGTAATGTTTGCAATAATGTAATTCCTGCGCATTACTGGATTCATAATAATATGATTACAATTAATGGCAGAAAAATGGGCAAGAGTTATAATAATGTAATTACGCTTACGCAAATGTTCAGCGGCGAGCATCAATTGTTACAACAAGCTTATCATCCAATGGTAATTAGGTTTTTTATTTTGCAAACGCACTATCGTTCCACTTTAGATTTTGGCAACGAAGCTTTGCAGGCATCTGAAAAAGGATTAAAGCGTTTATGGGAAGCGTACGAAATTTTGAAAAAATTGTCAATAGACAGTAATCAACAGGCAACAGATAAAGAGCTTGATGCAAAAGTTAATAAATTTATTGCTGAGATGGATGATTTTATGAATGATGATTTTAGCACAGCAAAAGTGCTGGCAAATATATTTGAGCTTGTGCCTGTTATTAACGGAATAAAAGATAAGCATGTTGCAGCAAATGCATTAAGTGCAGAAACAGTTTTGTTGCTGCAGCAAAAAATGAAATTATATATTGAAGATATTTTAGGATTACAAATGCACGGAGAAGCAGATGATAATAAAATTGATGGCATTATTAATCTGCTGATTAATATGCGCAAAGATGCAAGAACAAAAAAAGATTATGCAACCAGCGACAGGATACGTAACGAATTGCTTACGCTTGGCATTCAGTTGAAAGATGAAAAAGATGGCAACATAAGTTATACGATTAATTAAGCAGGCATGAACAGAATTTCCATGTTGCAGCAATTGGATGAAAACAAAACATGGGACATGCTTATAATTGGTGGTGGTGCCACCGGGCTGGGGACGGCTGTAGATGCGGCTTCACGTGGATTTTCTACTATACTTATTGAAGCAAATGATTTTGCAAAAAGTACTTCGAGCCGTTCTACAAAACTGGTACATGGCGGCGTGCGTTATCTTGAACAAGGCAACTTAAAACTTGTTAGAGAAGCATTAAAAGAAAGAGGATGGCTTTTGCAAAATGCGCCAGATGTTACACACAAACTCGGCTTTATAATTCCTGCATTTTCTTTTGTACAAAAATTTTATTACGGCTCAGGTTTAATGCTGTATGATATTCTTTCAGGAAAATTAAGTTTAGGCAAAACAAGATTTTTAAGTAAGAAAAAAACGCTGGGTTTTCTGCCGGGCATCAATCCTAAAAATTTAAGTGGTGGCGTTGTTTATTATGATGGACAATTTGATGATGCTAGGCTTGCCATCAATCTTGCAAATACAGCCGTTAAACATGGTGCTGTTGTGCTCAATTATTGTGAAGCCATATCATTATTGAAATCAAAAAAAAAGCCTGCAGATAAAGAAGAAAAAGTAAGCGGCGCCGTTGTATATGATGCGATAAATGACAGGACTTTCGAAATAAAAAGCAAAACGGTTATTAATGCAACGGGCGTTTTTGCAGATGATATTATGCAGATGGATAATAACAATGCATCAGAAATTATCACGCCATCGCAGGGCATTCATCTGGTGGTTGATAAAAAATTCTTTCCAGGCAATCATGCATTAATGATTCCAAAAACAGATGATAAACGTGTGTTGTTTGCAGTTCCGTGGCATAATAAAATTGTACTTGGA
>CAXSDU010000029.1:0-16496 GCA_964236165.1 uncultured Parafilimonas sp.
GATCGAATTGCTTTGCAACGCGGCCCAATTGTTTATTGCGTTGAAGGCGCAGATAATAATAATAAAGCATGGAATCTTGTATTTAATAAAACTGAACCTTTAAATGTTGTTGATTATAAAGTGTTGAATGAAGATGTTGTCGCCATTCAAACAAAAGCAAAAGTTATTCAGCCTTCTGCTGATGGCAGCAACTTACAATCAACAGAAAATACAGTTACAGCTATTCCATATTATACATGGTGTAACCGCGGCAAAAACGAAATGCAGGTTTGGCTGCCAACAAAAATGAAAGAAATAAAAGTGAATTATTAAAGCTATAAAGTTTAAGCTGTGAGCCGTATGCAAATTAGCTAATGGCTAAAAGCTTACAACTTATTAAAAACTCTTTGCTTCTTAACATCACTTTATTACTTTGCGTGCAAACGCGTACACATGCTTCAATCCAAATTCAGCAAAGCGATTTTTTTATCATTATTTAATTTTATTTTTTTGTTTAATATTTCTGCGCAGGTTACTAAAATGCCTGCTTATCCTTTAATCACACACGATCCATATTTTAGTATCTGGAGTTTTTCTGACAAATTGAATGAATCAAATACAAAACACTGGACTGGTAAAGAACAACCGCTTTTTGGGTTGATAAGAGTTGATGGAAAAATATATAATTTTTTAGGCAGACCAGCATATCCTGTTAAATGGCTTGCGCCAACAAGCGAAGAACAACCGCACGCATCAAAATATACAACTGAAATACCCGCCGCCAACTGGATGAATGAAGATTTTAAAGATGCAGCATGGACATCTGCAACGCTTCCATTTGGTAATAAAGAAGCGCATCCTTCAACAGAATGGAACACAAAAGAAATTTGGGTGCGCAGAAATTTTAATGTGTTTGATACAAGCGTTCAACAATTGCTTTTGTATTTGCATAATGATGATGATGTGGAAGTTTATATTAATGGAGAAAAAGTGTATGAATGTAAATGTGCAACAAATGATTTTCACACACATGAATTACCAGATGATGTTTTGAAGAAATTACACCGCGGAAATAATATACTCGCTATGCACTGCACAAACACCGGTGGTAATGCATGGCTTGATGCAGGACTTGCAACACGCGAACTGATAAAAAATATTGAAACCGCAAAACAAGAAGCACTATATGTTACCGCAACACAAACAAAATATTTATTCACTTGCGGTGCAGTAAATCTTGAAGTAGATTTTTTATCGCCGTTGCTGGCGAATAATTTAGATATGCTATCGCGCCCTGTTTCTTTTGTGCATTTTATAGTTACTGCAAATGATGGCGGCATACACCAGGTAAATGTTTTGTTTGCGGAAAGTTGTGTTGTTGCAGGCAATACAGGCAATGAATTTATGAAAGCAACAACTTATCAAACAAAAAATTTAAATGTTTTAAAATGTGGTACAAATACACAACCTGTCTTGCAAAAGAAGGGCGATAATATACGTATTGACTGGGGTTATGCTTATCTCGCTGCGCCACTGCAAAAGCAATATGATGTTAGAATTACATCAATGCAAAATATTATAAAAGATTATTTAAGTAACGGCGTGTTTTCAAATTCATCTATTGATAAAGATCCGTCAGGAAAAAACTTTTTAATGGCTGCAAATATTTCTTTGTTTACAGGAAATGATAATACAAATAATGCAACAGTTATGTTGGGTTACGATGATATTTATTCCATTCAATATTTCAATGAAAACCTGCAGGCATGGTGGAAGAAAAATTTTCAAAGCATGAATGAATTGCTTGAAACATCTGCACAGCAATATCCAAATATTCTTGCAACCTGCAACGATTTTGATAAACAATTGTATGATGATGCAACAAAAGCCGGCGATACAACGTATGCAAAACTTTGCATAATGGCTTATCGTCAATCTTTAGCTGCACACAAATTAGTACGAGGAAAAAATGATGAAATTTTATTTCCGCAAAAAGAAAATTTTAGCAACGGTTCTATCTGGACGGTTGACGTAACTTATCCTTCAGCGCCTTTATCGCTTGTATATAATCCTGATTTATTAAAAGGAATGTTGAATGGCATTTATGATTACAGCGAAATTGGTAAGTGGACAAAACCTTTCCCATCACACGATTTAGGAACTTATCCAATTGCAAATGGTCAAACTTATCCTGAAGATATGCCGGTTGAAGAAGCTGGTAATATGATCATTTCAACAGCAGCAATTGTAAAAGCTGAAGGCAATGTAAACTATGCAAAACGGCATTGGGCATCATTAAGCCGTTGGGTTGAATTTTTGGTGAAGGATGGATTGGATCCTGCAAATCAATTATGCACTGATGATTTTGCAGGACATCTTGCGCGTAATGCAAATCTTTCTGTAAAAGCAATTGTTGGTATAGCAGCGTATGGTATGATGGCAAATATGATAGGTGATAAAACTTCGGCAGAACATTATAATTCTATAGCACATAACTATGCACAACAATGGTTAAAATTAGCTGCTGATGGTGACCATTATGATTTGGCATTCGGCGCAAAAAATACATGGAGCCAAAAATATAATTTGGTTTGGGATAAATTACTGGCTTTAAATTTATTTCCGCAAAGTGTTTATGATAAAGAGATCAGTTTTTATCTCAAACATCAGAATGAATTTGGCTTGCCTTTAGACAACCGCAAAACTTATACAAAGAGTGACTGGATTTTATGGACATCAACACTTTCATCAAATCAAAAGGATTTTGATTCTTTAATTAATCCTGTTTATAAATACGCAACTAAAACACCAACACGTGTGCCTTTAAGCGATTGGCATGAAACAACAGATGCAACAAAGGTTGGTTTCCAGGCGCGCAGTGTAGTTGGTGGATATTTTATAAAAATGCTTGAATGGAAATGGAAACAGAAAAAATAATTGTATAAGAGCAACATTAAATTATCTCATCATTCACAATTCAACCGCTGTAAATCTTGGCATGATAAGATGAATAACAAGTAATCCAACCAAATAACTGCAGCTCGCAATAATAAACATTGGCTGATAACCGAACTTCGCTACAATAAATCCAGTTGAAGCTGCAAGAATAATTCCGCTGATGGTGCCGATTGTTCCTCCAAAGCCAGTAACAGATGCAACATATTCTGAAGGAAATAAATTAGAAGGGAGTGCATACATATTTGCGCTCCAGCCCTGGTGTGCTGCTGTTGCTAATGCAATTAAAGCAATAGCAAAATTGATGTTGTGTGTTTGCGAGGCAAAATAAATTGGTGTTACACAAAGCGCACAAATTAACAGCGTTGTTTTGCGTGCACGGTTTTCGCTCCAGCCACGTTTCATAAATTGTGTGGCAAGCCATCCAAAAAAAATACTTCCTATATCTGATACTGCATAAATAATAAAAAAAGTTACTCCAAAACTGCTGAGCTGTAATTTTTGATCGAATGATTTATTATCATTAAAAAATGTAGGCAACCATGTAAGAAAAAAATACCAGATCGGATCAGCAAAAAATTTTCCGATAGCAAAAACCCATGCTTGCTTATATCGGAATAATTTAAAGAATGGAATTTTTTGATGTGTTATTTTTTGATTATCTGCTTTAATGTATGCGAATTCTTCTACAGATAATTTTTTTGATTGCTCCGGTTTTTTATATGTGATTAACCAAACGGCTAATAAAATAAAACCCAGCATTCCGGTTATGATAAATGATATGCGCCAGCCATAATGCATAATAATATACGGCATGGTGAGCGCTGTAATAATTATTCCAATATTTGAACCTGCGTTTAAGGTACCGCTTGCAAACGAACGCTCATGTTTTGGAAACCATTCTGCGGTTGTTTTAATAGCTGATGGAAAATTTGTTGATTCGCCCAAACCAAGTAATGCACGCACCCATCTTAAACCGGAAAATGATTGTACCAACCCTGTAAGCAAGCCGGCAATACTCCATATAATAATGCCAATTAAAAAACCTTTTTTTGTTCCAAGTTTATCAATCAGCCAGCCGGCAAATAAAAATCCAATTGCATACAATGTTTTAAAAGCAGCATCAACCAAACCCATTTGTTCTTTAAATTTTGCAATGAGATCTGGTGTAAGTAATGCTGATGATGAAACGCCAAGTATTTCGCGTTTAAAATTATCATCCGTCATTACAAAACTCATTACCTGCCTGTCGATGTAATTAATTGTTGTAGCAAAAAACAGCAATGCAATAATGCGCCAGCGAAAAGTCTTTTTTATACGTCCCAACCAAAATAATTTTTTGCGTTATGATAAGAAATATTTGCAAGCATATTTCCAAGCCAGTTAATATCGTTGGGCAATTCGCCTTTCTCAACATCATTGCCAATAATATTGCATAAAATTCTTCTGAAATAATCATGGCGACTGAATGATAAAAAGCTGCGTGAATCCGTAACCATCCCAACAAAACGGCTCAATAAATTCATGTTGGATAAAGTGTTTAACTGCTTTTCAATTCCATCTTTCTGATCTAAAAACCACCATGCACTTCCCCACTGAATTTTTCCGGCAACTGAACCATCATTAAAATTTCCTGCAAGCGTTGCAAATACTTCATTATCGGCAGGATTAAGATTATATAAAATCGTTTTTGTCAGCTTATTTTCTGCATCCAGCGCATTTAAAAATGCAGACAAATTTTTTGCCTGCGAAAAATCACCAATAGAATCTGCGCCTGCATCTTTACCAATCGTTTTTAATAACCGCGAATTATTATTTCGTAATGCGCCAAGATGAAATTGCTGTGTCCATTGTTTTGAATGATACATTTTGCACAACTCAAATAATATAAAAGCTTTTAATGATTCCAGTTTATCATCATCAGGCAAGCTTTTTTTATTCAAAAGTTTCTGAAAAATGCCTTCCATTTTTTTTGTTTTTAAATTCAGCAAAGGCATGTATTCCAAACCATGATCACATAAACGGCAACCATTATCATGAAAAAATTCAATCCGGTTACCAAGTGCAGAAAGAAATGTATCAAGATTTTTTACAGTTGTGTTTGATGTTTCAGCAAGTTTTTTAATTTGACTTAGCCATTCTTCTTTATCAGAAAAATTTATTAAAGCATCCGGGCGAAATGCCGGAAACATTTTAAATGGAAGATTGCTTTGTGCAATTTGTTTATGATAAATTAAATTATCAGTTGGGTTATCTGTTGTGCAAAGCAGTTCAACTTTATGATAATTTAAAATTTCATGCACAGTATATTTTGATTGCAGTAATGCGTTACAGTCATTATAAATTCTATCAGCACTTTTATCATTTAATAATTCATTTATATCAAACGGATGTTTCAATTCAAGCTGCGCCCAATGATAAAGCGGATTGCGCATTGTATCTGGCATCGTTGCAGCCCACGCGTTAAACTTTGAATAATCATCTGCATCTCCGGTAATAAATTTTTCTTCAACACCATTAGCACGCATTGCGCGCCATTTATAATGATCGCCGTTCAACCATATTTCTGTTATGGTTGAAAATTTTTTATCACCCGCAATGTCAGCCGGCGGCAAATGATTATGATAATCTATAATTGGTAAATGCTGAACATAATTAAAATATAGTTTTCTTGCTGTTTCTGTTTGTAATAAAAAATTTTCTGTAATGAATGTTTGCACGTTAGAAATTGAGAATAGCGAATGTAAGAATTTGTGTTGTTTATTTATACTGTTTAATAAGGTTACAACTTTGAATGTTGTTTAAGTTTGCATTAATGGATTACGGGCTTACGTTTAAAAAGATTTTCTCAAGTCAGTATATTTTTACCGGGATAAGAATAACAGCGGCTGCACTTATTCCTGCGCTTATTTTATATCACTACAATGTTCTGGGTTTAATGACGGCAATTCCGCTTGGTGCGCTAATTGTTGGCTCAACAGATAGTCCGGGTCCGTTTCATCATCGCAGAAACACAATTCTGGTAAGCATTTGTATAAATTTTTTAGTGATAGTTATTACAATCGCTTTAAATCATAATCCTGTTTTAATTATCCTGTTTATAATTTTATTTGGAATTTTTTTTTCGTTGATTGGTATTTATGGAAACAGGGCAAATTCTGTGGGCTTAATTGCTTTACTCGTTTTTATTTTTAATATTGATAGCAAAGCAAGTTTTGATAGTGGCTGGATCAACGGATTGTTATTTACAGCTGGTGGTGCATGTTATTTTGTTATGAGTTTGATCTTGCATCGCCTTCGGCCATATCGTTACATACAATTACAATTAGGCGAAAGCCTGCGCACCATTGCTGATTATATTGAAACGCTTTCCGGCTTATTTAAAATTAAGCGTGATGAAGATTATATATACACGCGTTTAAGACAACAGCAAATTACTATTCAGCAAGAGCAGGATAGTTTGCGTGAAATGCTTTTAAACACAAGAGAAATGGTTATTGATTCTACTGTAAAAGGCAGGATTATAATGATGATGTTTCTTGACAGCATTGATGAATTTGATGATACAGAAGTAATTTCTGTTATTCTCGAAACTTTAAGCAGTTTTGAACAGGAACTAAACGTAATTGGTTATGCCGTTCAGTTTAACCAGCGTTCAAATTCCCTTGTTGATATTAATGATATAACAAAAAAGCTTTTTAATGTTTATCTTAATGAAAGAAAAAAGCATCTTAATAAAAATACTTTGTCTTTGTTTATTAAACTAAGGCAAATAATTTATGCTTTACAAGATGTTAGTGAAAGAATAAAAAGGCTGCATTACTTTTCAGGCAATAAAAAAATGGCAGGCAAAGAATACAAGGCAAATGCTGTTGAAGAAGAACAAATAAATTCAACTGAAATCTCTCCTTCATTATTGCTGGAAAATATCACATTTAAATCAAGCCAGTTTAAACATGCTTTAAGATTAACCATTGCTTTATTAATTGGCTATGGCATTTCATTTTTCTTTCCGCTCGGTCATGGATACTGGATTTTGTTAACGATTGCTGTAATTCTAAAACCAGCGTACAGCATATCGCGCACACGAAATAAACAACGTTTACTTGGCACTGTTACCGGTGTTATTACCGGGTTTCTGTTTCTGTATTTTGGAAAAAATAATACACTTGAATTTTTATTGATGACCTGTGCAATGATAGTTGCTTACAGTTTACTAAAACTTAATTATTATATAAGTTGTGTGTGCATTACAATTTATGTTTTAATAAGTTTTCATTTTATGAATAACTCAAATTTTAGTGTTATTGTTGAAGACAGATTAATTGATACAATTATTGGTTGCGCAATTGCTTTCATCATTTCGTTAACCGTGTTTCCTGTATGGGAACATCAGCAAATAAAAGACCTTATGAAAGTATTGGTTGAAGCAAATAGAAATTATTTTAATGCAGTTGCCTCTTTATTAAAATCATCTGCACAACAAGAAAGCTTATATAAATCTTCAAGAAAACAGGCATTTGTTGCGCTTGCCAATCTCAGTGATAATTTTCAACGCATTCTTTCGGAGAAAAAAAACAAAACAGACATGTCCTTTTATCACCAGTTTGTATCAAGCAGTTATATGCTTACTGCACATGTTGCTTCGCTGCCAACTTTAATAAAAAGATATGATGATAATTTGAAAGACATAGATTTTAATCCTTTACTCAATAATATAAATGATAAGTTTAAGCGCGCTGAATTAGTAATAAAAGGTGAAACTTTAAAAACTTCTGTTTCAAACCGCAATGTACCAATTACAAATAAAATTCAAACATTGTTGTTACAACGGCAGAAAGAAATTGAAGAAGGAAAATCAGACTCCAAAACTCAAACGCGAAGTATGTTAACTTCTATAAAAACAATTACAGACGAACTTGAAATAATAGATAGTATTATAAATGATGAAGTAAAAATTCTACAAAAAATAAAATAAAAATCCCTCATTTTGCGGGATTAATTATGTTTAGCAAAAACTGTTACATATTTTCTGTCCACTTATCTCTTTCATCAGGTGAGAATTTCCACGGCGCAAAATTATTTTCTACGTTGCTGAACATAGCATTCCATTCTTGTGGTGCATTACTTTCTTCCATCACCAAAAAACGGCGCAACTGAATAATTATATCAAGCGGATTTATGCTTACAGGGCATTCTTCAACACAAGCCTGGCAAGTGGTACAGGCGCGCAATTCTTCAGGTGTTATATAATCATGTAACAACGTTTTACTGTCGTCAACAAAATTTTTATTTGTGTTGATATTTTTGCCAACAGCTTCTGCCCTGTCGCGGGTTTTCATCATAATCAATCGCGGGCTTAAAACTTTTCCCGTAATATTTGCAGGACAAGCGGCAGTACATCTCCCACATTCAGTACAACTATAAGCATCTAATAAATTTTTCCAGCTCAAATCAAAAATATCTTTAGCGCCAAATTTTTTGTGTGATGTTTCTGCATTAGCTGGTGCAAGCTCAGGTTGCATAGAATACAAAACTTCATTCTGAATCTCAGGCATATTTTCCAGTTTACCTTTAGATTTAAGACTTGCATAATATGTATTTGGAAAAGCAAATAATATATGCAAATGTTTTGAATAAGGAAGATAATTTAAGAAAGCAAATATGCCGACAATGTGCAGCCACCAGCATGTTCTTTCAAGAATCATTAAAGAATGATCGCTCATGTTTATAAACAATGGATGCAGCCATTGTGAAAAAGAAAAATTGCCGGTAAGATAATGCGCATAATCGCCAAAACCACGTTGTTGTAAAGTAGTATCAGCAGCATTCATTGTAAGAAAAAAACTCATCAATAAAATCTCTGTAATAAGAATACAGTTTGCATCGCTTTTTGGCCAACCGTTTAATTCTTTCATCCATAAACGCTTTACGTGCAGCACATTTCTCCTTATAAAAAAAACAACACAAAACACAAGTACACCAACGGCCAAAAATTCAAATGCATCTATAAGCCAGGGATATAAACTACCCAGCGTTTTTGCAAAAATTCTATGTGTGCCAAATAAACCATCAATGGCAATTTCGAGCACTTCAATATTTATTATTACAAACCCGGCATAAATAATAAAATGCATTATAGCAACCAGCGGGTTACGAAACATTTTCTTTTGGCCAAAAGCCAATAAAAAAACATTTTTCCAGCGCAAGTTTTTATTGTCATTTAAATTTTCATCTCTGCCCAGCAAAATATTTCTTCTTATCTGTCTTATTTTTTTTGCGAATAAAAAAACAGCTGTAATTGTTATTATGATAAATATTGCCTGGAAAACAATTTGCATAAATTATTTGTTTCAATAGATAAATATTTTTTTGTTTAAAAGTTTTTTACTGATTAAATAATTTCTGAAAATTCGCAACTTTGAAACACTAAAATTTTATTTATTGCGAAGATAAAGTTTTGCTTTAACGACTTTTTGTAAAAACGCTTATCTATTTTTGGTTATATGGAAAACAGGATAATTCTTTCCGGGGAAGTTATTGCTGAAAAGTTGCATCGCATTGCACTGGAAGTTGCTGAACAATTAAGTGAAGATGATGCTGAGCTTATTATTATTGGCATTGAAGGTGCCGGAAAATTTGGTATTGAAGGTGCAGGCAGGTTTATAGCTTCGCAAATAATGACTGATCTCAAAAAATATATTTCAACATCAATAAAACTTATTTCATTGCATTTAAACAAGCATGAAACATCGGCAATTACTTTGAGTGAAGAAATAAATTTTGATAATAAAAACGTTTTATTAATTGATGATGTAAGCAACACCGGCAAAACTTTATTGTATGCATTAAAACCGCTGATGCAGTTTCATCCGAAAAGAATTCAGATGTTAGTATTGGTAGAACGCATGCATAAACAGTTTCCTATTAAACCGGATTATGTTGGCTATTCAATTGCTACTGCTCCGGATGATTATGTTTGTGTGGAAGAAAATGATGGCAATATTTCTGCCGTACTTGTATCGGGCAGATAATTTATTTTCAAATCTAAAAAAATAAAATAAAAAATATGGACGCTGCCATTAAACAAAAAATCGATGTTTGGTTAAAAGGTAACTATGATGAAGAAACAAAGAACGAAATAAAAAAACTACAAAGTGAAAACAACGAAGCAGAGCTTACAGAATCATTCTATCAAAACCTTGAATTTGGAACCGGTGGTTTGCGCGGCTTAATGGGCGTTGGTACTAACCGCATGAATAAATATACTGTGGGAACGGCAACGCAAGGTTTTGCAAACTATTTGAAAAAATCATTTCCCGGTGAAGAAATAAAAGTGGCTATTGCGCATGACAGTCGTAATAACAGCCGTTTTTTTGCTGAAACAGTTGCCAATGTTTTTGGCGCTAATGGTATAAAAGTTTTTTTGTTTGAAGCTTTGCGCCCAACACCAGAATTAAGTTTCACAATAAGACATATGAAACTAAATGCCGGCGTAATTAATACGGCATCGCACAATCCAAAAGAATATAATGGTTACAAAGCTTATTGGAATGATGGCGGACAATTAGTTCCGCCGCACGATAAAAATGTTATTACCGAAGTTGAAGCAATAAAAAGTGTGGACGATGTTAAGTTTAGCGGCGGCGAATCAAACATAACAATCATTGGAAAAGAAATGGACGATGCTTATATAAAAATGGTGAAAGGCCTGAGCATTTATCCTGAAGTAATTGCAAGGCAGCACGATTTAAAAATTGTGTACACACCCATTCATGGAACGGGAATTATGTTGGTGCCGCAGGTTTTAAAAGAATTTGGTTTTGATAATGTAACCATCGTTGCAGAACAGGAAAAACCGGATGGAAATTTTCCAACCGTTATATATCCGAATCCTGAAGAAAGTGAAACGATGAGTATTGGTTTGAAAAAAGCCAGCGATATGAATGCTGATATTTTATTAGGAACAGATCCTGATGCTGATCGTGTTGGCATCGGTATAAAAAATCATAAAGACGAATGGGTTTTAATGAATGGAAATCAAACTGCGGTGCTTGCGATTTCTTATATGTTGGAAGCACGTAAAGCAAAAGGTATTGCGCAGCCGAACGACATGGTGATCAAAACAATTGTTACAACAGATTTAATTGATATTATCGCTGAAAAAAATAATGTTGCATGTTATAATGTTTTAACCGGTTTTAAATGGATTGCTGAATTGATTAAAGAAAAAGAAGGCAAAGAAAATTATATCATCGGCGGTGAAGAAAGTTTTGGTTTAATGGTTGGCGATAAGTTGCGTGATAAAGATGCCGTTTCTGCAGTTGCGTTTTTATGCGAGATGGCAGCGTACGAAAAAAATAAAGACGCTAGTTTATACGATAAGCTGATTGATTTATATATTGAATACGGATTCTATTATGAAGAACTTATCAGCATAACAAAAAAAGGCATGCGCGGACAGGAAGAAATTGAAGAAATGATGCAGGCATATCGTGATAACCCGCCAACATATATTAACAGTTCGCCTGTTTTAGAATTACTCGACTATCAAACGCAAAAAGGCAAAAATTTAAAGAGTGGCGAAACATGGAAAATCGAGTTGCCAAAAAGTAATGTGCTGCAGTTTAAGTTAGAAGACGGTACTAAAATTTCTGCAAGACCAAGCGGCACAGAACCTAAAATAAAATTCTATTTCAGTGTGCATACAAATCTTGAAGACAAGAATCATTTTGATGAAACATGGCAATCACTCAAACAAAAAATACAAGATGTAATTGCTGACATGAAGCTGAAATAATTTTTTGTTGAGGCAACCAATTTTTTCAAACCGGTGTTTTAGAAATAAAAACCGGTTTTTTTTATTCAACAAAAAAATATTTTATCTATGAAAAAAGTTTGTACACTTATTACAACATTGCTAATCTTAAATGCTTCATTCGCTACTACTCATGTAATAAATGTTTCCAATTACCAATTTTCGCCCTCAACGGTTAACGTGGCGGTGGGTGATATTGTTAAATGGGTATGGGTTGAAGGCAGTCATACAACAACATCCGTTGATATTCCTGCAGGAGCCGCAACATGGGATAATCCTATGACAAAAACAAGCACAAGCTTTTCATACACAATAACGGTTGCCGGCACATATAACTATAAGTGTAGACCTCATGCTGCATTTGGAATGTTAGGCACAATAACAGCTTCAGGTACTTTGCCGGTTGTCTTAAATAATTTTGGAGTCAGCCCAACAAAATTAAATGCAGCTTTACTGGCATGGTCAACAGCTTCTGAACTTAATACAGATCATTTTGAAGTAATGCGCAGCAGTGATGATAAAAATTTTGAAAAGATTACAAGCATTGCAGCTGCAGGAAATTCTTCATCTATAAATAATTATTCTTATACTGATAATGCTTTACCTACCAGCTATCGCTACTTGTATTATTATTTAAGTATTGTTGATAAAGATGGTAAGAAAACTGTTTCTAATATTCAAATGTTTGCCAATGTAAATGGCAGGCCAAAACTCATTGTTAGTTTAAGTCCGAACCCAATAAACAGGCCGGGACATTTAATGTTGCAGTTTAATGCTGATAAAGAAGGATTAATGCATGTGCAATTGTACAATGCTTCAGGTAAATTAATTAAAGAAGATGATATGAGCGCGGTTGCAGGGTTGAATAACGGGCATTTTCATATTGGTGAAGTAGCGGCTGGTGTTTATACAATCGTTTTTTCAATGGATGGAAAAAAAGAATCATACAGGGTTGTTGTTGAGTGATATTTTGCTTAGATAGGTAACTGCTCTGCTTATGGCGGAGCAGTTTTATTTTTGTGCTATGCGAAAACTAAGTATGGATGAATTAAACCGTAAAACGGTTAAAGAATTTAAGCAGGCAGAAAAAAATAAAATAATTATTTTGCTCGATAATATACGCAGTGCTTATAATGTAGGCAGCATTTTTAGAACAGCAGATGCATTTTTAATTGAAGCTATTTTTATTTGTGGTTATACGCCGCCGCCAACGCATCGCTCCGTTCATAAAACAGCATTGGGTGCTATAGAAACTGTTGACTGGATGCAGTTTGACAATATAACAAATGCAATATATCAGCTTAAAGAAAATAATTATGATATATATGCTATTGAACAGGCAGAGAAAAGTATTGCTCTTGATAAATTTTCATTTCCTTCAAACAAAAAAACAGCAATAATTTTTGGTAATGAAGTTGTTGGTGTACAAAATGAAGCCATGCAAATGTGTGATGGTTGCATAGAAATTCCGCAACATGGAATGAAACATTCTTTGAATGTTAGTGTTGCTGCCGGAATTGTTTTATGGAGTTTAATTCATGGTAAATAGTTAATAGTTTTTCGCTTAAAAAATCAAAGCTGTTTTATTAAGTATTTTTGCTGGATGACAACGGTTAAGAATTATTTATCACTTGTAAAATTTTCGCATACCATTTTCGCAATGCCTTTCGCTTTGATCGGATTTTTTTTAGGTATAATGCAAACAAGTTTTTTTCTTAAAAGCAATTATCATTATTCAATTACATTAACATTCGGCGATCTTATTATTAAATTTTTACTGGTAATTATTTGCATGATAACTGCACGCAGCGCAGCCATGGCTTTCAATCGTTACCTCGACAGAAGTTTTGATGCAAAAAATCCGCGCACTGCAATTCGTGAAATTCCAAAAGGAATAATTTCTCCGCAGAGCGCATTACGTTTTGTAATACTCAATTGCATACTTTTTATTACAGCCACTTTTTTTATCAATACAATTTGTTTTTTGCTTTCGCCGATTGCGTTATTTGTTGTTTTATTTTACAGTTATACAAAACGCTTTACAGCTTTATGTCATTTGGTTTTAGGTTTAGGTTTATCACTTGCACCAATCGGCGCTTATCTTGCCCTAACAGGTCGTTTTGATATTTTACCGCTGTTATTTTCATTCGCAGTAATATTTTGGGTAAGCGGGTTTGATATTATTTATGCTTTGCAGGATGTTGAATTTGATAAGTCGCAACGTTTATATTCAATGCCTGCAATGTTGGGAAAAATAAAAGCGCTGCATGTTTCTGAATTGCTTCACGTATTAAGTGCAGCTTGTGTTATTGCAGCAGGATTTTATGGTGAATTTCATTTTATGTATTGGATTGGTATTGCAGTGTTTTGCGGCATGTTAATTTATCAGCATTCCATTGTTACACCGACAGATCTTAAAAGAGTAAATCTTGCTTTTATGACTGCAAACGGAATTGCGAGTGTTGTATTCAGTGTGTTTGTAATTGCAGATATGTTTTTAAATTAATAGATAATTAATTATGCCCCGAATTCTTTGTATTGATTATGGTAAAAAAAGAACAGGCATAGCTGTAACAGATCCATTAAAAATAATTGCAAAAGCATTAACAACAGTTGAAACATCGGTCTTAATAAATTTCTTAAAAAAATATTTTGCAGATGAAGAAGTTGAACTGGTTTTGATTGGTGAACCTAAAAATTTGGATGATACTGATACGCATGCAACACCATTGGTAAAACAATTCATACAAAAATTTAAAAAGGAATTTCCATTATTAAAGATTGAAAAAGTTGATGAACGTTATACTTCAAAATTAGCGGTGCAATCAATGGTTGAAATGGGTATGAAAAAAAAAGAGCGGCGCAAAAAAGAAAACATTGATCAAATTGCTGCTGCTATTATGTTGCAGGAGTATTTGAGAAATTTTTATCCATAACTTTACTATCTAATATATAAGACTTTTGTTCCCGCTTTAACAACCTAATATTTATCTTCGCAGGTTTAAATTTATTAATAACTAAATCCTTTTTGTAAGGAGTTTACAGGCTTTATGATTTTACCCATAGTTGCATACGGAACGCCGGTTTTAAGAACAGTTGCAAAAGAAATTACAACTGATTATCCTGACCTTAATAAATTTATTGCTGATATGTGGGAAACGCTGTATGCCAGTAGTGGCGTGGGTTTGGCAGCACCACAGGTTAATAAAAATATTCGTGTATTTGTTGTTGACAGTATTCAGCTTTTTGCTAACCAGGAAAAAGAAGACGAAGGAAAATATCCTGATGAACCCGGCTTCAAAAAAATTTTCATCAACGCAAAAATTAAAGAACGCAGCGGAGAACCCTGGAATTATAATGAAGGTTGTTTAAGCATTCCAAAAATAAGAGAAGATGTTATGCGTCCTGAACGTATAACAATTGAATATACAGATGAAAATTTTCAACCACATACAGAAACTTTTAATGGCATTACGGCACGTATTATTCAGCATGAATACGATCACATTGAAGGAAAATTATTTATTGATTATTTAAAACCTTTTAGAAAAAAATTATTGCAAGGCAAACTTGCAGATATTAGTAAAGGCAAAATAAAAGTTGATTATAAAATGACCTTTCCAAAATGAAAGTAATTTATGCGGTTTTTATTTTAATCCTGCCTCTTAAGATATTTTCCCAGCAAAAAGATTCTTTTATTGTAGAAGGAAAAGATACTACTGTAATAATTGACAAAGGCACTTTTACGCTTAAAGAGGTTATTGTGCGCAATCACATGGATTATGCAAGTTTATTGCGGCGCATTCAAAATGATACAACATTTTATAAGGCTTTTAGAAATCTGCATGTAGTAGAATTTTCTTCTTACAATGATATTCGCATGCTTGATAAAAGTAATAATGTGCAGGCGAGTTATTACAGCAAAACAAAACAGCACCGGGAAAATAATTGCCGCTTTACAGAAACTGCAGAACAAAAAACTACCGGAGATTTTTTTGATAACAAAGGCAATTATAATTATGCAACGGGTGATATGTATGCTTCTATTTTCCTAACAAAAGGCAGAGTTTGTGGAGAAGATAATATTGTTGCAGGGCACACTTTTACTACAGAAGATAAAAGCGGAATGGAAAAACACAAAGAGCAATTAAAGATGCTTTTTTTTAATCCGGGCAGAAAAATTCCGGGTATTCCTTTTATTGGTAATAAGCTTGATTTGTATGATGATCACGCAAAAAAATTATATAACTATTCATTGAATTACGATACATATAAAGGTGAATATGCTTATGAATTTTCAATAAAGCCAAAAGAAGATCTTGGTTTTTTCAAACGCGGAGATATTGTAATTGATGAAATGACAACGTGGTTTGATGCAAAAACAATGGAAGTGATAGCGCGTACTTATACATTAAGTTATAAAGCCGGCTTCTATGATTTTGATGTAAGTATGCAGGTTGAAATGACACATGCAGGCAATTTACTGGTACCACAAACAATGCGATATAAAGGAAATTTTAGTGCTGTAACTAAAAAAAGAGAACGTGGGGAATTTACTGCTACACTTTTTGATTTTAAAGAAAAATAAAAGCTTAAAAATTATCAGACTGGTAAAGCCACTTTTTTTTCTGTATAACTTGTATTAAGATTTGGATTATTTTTTTCCGCCGCTTCAATAATTGAATAATCAGAAAGTATCAGCGCTTTATTTTTCTTTACGCACACATCGTGTTCAAAATGAACA
>CAXSDU010000029.1:16506-16972 GCA_964236165.1 uncultured Parafilimonas sp.
CGCCATACTTGTATTTGCGTTCCGTATATTCCTGTATGGCAAAAGCAATATCGCCTACCCTATTTCCTGCAATAGCTTTTTCTATGCCTTTATATAGTGATTCTTTTGTAATGCGCACTAACTGTAATTTTTCTTCGCTTGTTTCACCAATTAAAAAAGTATAAGCATGATCGCCATGCCAGCCATTTAAGATCACGCCCATATCAATAGAAACAATATCTCCTTCTTTAATTACATTATTGTTTGGAAATCCATGAACCACCACATCATTTACCGAAGCGCAAATGGTATATGGATAACCGCGATATTTTAAAAAAGACGGAATGGCTTTATGGTCGCATATAAATTCAAAGCACATTTTATCAAGCTGAAAAGTAGTTATACCAGGCTTTAGAATTTTTGCAACTTCGGCAAGTGTTTTACTTACCAGCACTGCACTTTGCTTCATTAATTCAACTTCCGCGTC
>CAXSDU010000029.1:16982-34970 GCA_964236165.1 uncultured Parafilimonas sp.
TTTTATATAGTATCATATTATATCTTCTGCTCAATATTTGCAAATGTGATGAAAAAATTCAAACAATATGCATTGTACTAAAACTTAAAACTCTGCGTTATTATGCGGCATGGATATGCTGCAAAAAATTTTAAAGTTTGGATTAGTTGGTTTTATTGGCATGTGCTGGGATTTTTTAATTACCTGGCTGCTGAAAGAAAAATTAAAGATCAATAAATACGTTGCTAGCAGCATTGGCTTTACTTCTGCCGTAATTAATAATTTTTTTCTGAATCTTTACTGGACGTTTCATGTTTCCGGCAACACTACAAATTTCTTTATAAGATTTATACTTATTTCTATCGTTGGTTTGGGGTTAAATAATTTCTTTGTCTGGTTATTTAATGATAAAGCAGGCGTTAATTTTTACGTTTCAAAAGCCTTGGCTGTTGTATGTGTTTTTGCGTGGAATTTTTGCGCGAATAACTACTTCAACTTTCACAGTTAAATAAACGGGTGATTATTTTACATTCGCTACAACCTTTGCGCCTGCACGCTTTGCAGATTGCATAACCCGAAAAACTTCCCCATAATAAGAAGCAGTATCAGCATTAATTACTACAGAAGGTGTATCAACAATTGACTTGTTTTTATCTACTTCAAACTTGATTAAGCTGTCAAGATCGTTTGGATCAATCATATGCTGACCAATATAAATATTTTGATCTTTATCAACTGAAACAACAATGTGTTGTTTTGTTTTTGTATCCTTTGTGCCTTTCGGATTATTTACTTTAATAACATTTGGATTTGCCAGCGTTGATATAATTAAAAAGAAGAAAAGCAGGATAAATAAAATATCATTCAGCGTGCCTGCATGTACTTCTCCGTGAGATTTATATCGTCTTCTTATATTCATTTTAGCTTTTAACTTTAAACATCAAACCTTAAACTTTTTATTTTGTTGGTTCTTGCAAAATATCGATAAACTCTGCACTTGCAACTTCCATTTTATTTGCAGTTTTATCTATTTGCGTATTTAAAAAATTATATGCTACATACGCAAGCAAACCAATAATTAAACCCGTTGCAGATGTTATCATTTTTGTATAAATACCACCGGCAATCTCGCCTAACTCCAACTCACCTTTTGCAGCTATAGCAGAAAACAGTTGCAGCATGCCTACAATTGTTCCTAAAAAACCAAACATGGGCGCAATACCTGCAATTAAAGAAAGTATATTAAGGTTGCGCTCCATTTTATACATCTCAAGCCTGCCAACATTTTCCATACTTTTTTCAATTGCATCAATAGGTTTACCAATACGCTGAATACCTTTATCAATAATACGTGCAACGGGATTTTCTGTATTTCGCGCGAGGTTACGTGCTGCTGTTACATTTCCGGTAATAATATTGTCTCTAACAATGTGCATAAAATTTGCATCTATCCGCGACGCTTTACGAATAGCAATCAATCTCTCAAAAAAAACAAATATGGCTGCAGCAAGCAAAAAATATAGCGGATACATTATCCAGCCACCTTTATTTAAAAGGCTCCATAGATTCATTGTTTGCGGTTGCTGTGTAACAGTGTTTACAATATGTGATGTATCTACTTGTAAAAAAAATCCCATTCTTTATTTTTTTGATAGTTGCAAAGTACGTTCAACAAACAAACAACGGTTACCCTGTTAATAAATTACGTTATAATGTTATTTTAAGAAAGATTTTGCAGGATGGTAAGACGCTTTTGAAACGCCTGATCAATATGTTTTATATTGCCTTCATGTTTGCATGCAGACAAATTTCACTTACTCAATTTCGCAATTACGATTTAAAACAATTCAGTTTTAAAAAAAATATCACCGGCATTTTTGGAAAAAATGGCAGCGGCAAAACAAACCTGCTTGATGCTATTTATTATTTATGTTTTACCAAGAGCAGTTTTAATCGCGCCGATAATACGAGTGTAAAAGATAGTTATGCAGGCTTTCGCATTGAAGGAATTTTTGAGAAAGATGACGATGAAAAAAAACTTGTTTGTGTATTGCGTGAAAATAATCGTAAAGAATTTTTTGTTAATGATGAAACATATCAGCGCTTTTCAAAACATATTGGGAAATTTCCCTGTGTAATGATTGCACCAGATGATGTTTCATTAATTGCAGAAGGCAGTGAAGAACGCAGAAAATTTGTGGATAGTTTGCTTTCGCAATTGCGGCACGATTATCTTGAACAACTAATATCATATAATAAAATTTTACAGCAGCGTAATAGTTTTTTAAAGTTTGCGGCAGAAAGAAATTCGTATGATGAATCGTTACTTGAAGTTTTAAATAGCCAGTTACTTGAGAGCGGAAATTTTATTTATGCACGAAGAAAAAGTTTTTTAACCGATTTTTTACTGCAGGTTTTGCAGCAATACAATTTAATTGCTGATAATAATGATAAGCTTTCTGTCAAATATGAAAGCCAGTTAAATAATCAACCATTTGAAGAATTATTGTTGCAAAATTTTCAGCGCGATTTATATATGCAGCGAACAGGTTCTGGTGTTCATAAAGATGATATTTCAATTGAATTGCAGCAATCTAATTTTAAGAATATAGCATCACAAGGGCAACGTAAAAGTTTATTGTTTGCATTTAAACTTGCAGCATTTGAAGTCTTAAAAAAAAGCAAAGGCTTCTCTCCCATTATTTTGCTGGATGATGTGTTTGAAAAACTGGATGAACAACGCATGCAAAATTTGCTTGAATATGTTTGTGTACAAAGCCAAGCGCAGGTTTTTATTACCGATACACATAAAGAAAGATTAAAGTCTGCATTTATGAAGATTGGTAAAGATTATGATTTGATTGAACTATAAATTTGTTACATGAAAGAACAGTTGTTACTTTTTAGTTTTTACTTGTTGCTTTTTACTTCAGCATTTACACAGGAGAAAAAAACTTTTACACATGCAGATACTTTGCGTGGTAGTATTACGCCGGACCGGGCATGGTGGGATGTATTGCGATATGATATAACTGTTAAGCCGGATTATGAGAATAAAATTATTGAAGCAAAAAATTCAATTACATATGCTGTTGTAAAACCAGGCAATTTAAATATGCAAATCGACCTTCAACTTCCGCTCATAATTGACAGTATCATTCAAAATAATCAATCCATAAATTTTAATAAAATTGATTCTAATGTTTGGATAATTCATACGACCATAAATAAACAATCCAACAACAATTCGCTAACAATTTATTATCATGGCAAACCGCGCGAAGCTATAAAACCACCATGGGACGGTGGATGGATATGGAAAAAAGATGATCAAGGCAGACCATGGATGAGTGTTGCCTGCCAGGGTTTGGGTGCAAGCGTTTGGTATCCCTGTAAAGACATCCAAAGCGATGAACCGGATAACGGCGCTTCACTTTCTATCATTGTTCCTGATACATTGGTTGCTGTTAGCAACGGAAGATTAACATCAACAAAAAAAAATAATGACGGCACAACAACATATAAATGGCAAGTAAAAAATCCGATCAACAATTATGATATTATTCCATACATTGGAAAATATGTAAACTTTAGTGATACTTTACATGGTGAAAAGGGAACGCTGGATTTAAATTACTGGGTGCTTGATTACGATTTGGACTCTGCAAAAAAACAATTTGCACAGGTAAAGCCAATGTTGCATACGCTGGAGTATTGGTATGGTCCTTATCCTTTTTATGAAGATGGTTATAAACTTGTTCAGGCGCCGCATTTAGGTATGGAACATCAAAGTGCAGTTGCATATGGAAATGGATTTCATAATGGTTATCGTTATGGTAAAATATGGATTGATCTTTCAGCAACAGGATTAGGTTTGAAGTGGGATTTTATTATTGAACATGAAAGTAGTCACGAATGGTTTGGCAACAGCATTACATCAAAAGATCTTGCAGATATGTGGATTCACGAAAGCTTTGCCAATTACAGCGAAACTCTCTATACTGAATATTTATTCGGTAAAGATTCAGGAAATGCATATAACATAGGAACGCGTAAAAGAATTGAAAATGATGAACCCATAATTGCTGCTTATGGAGTAAATGAAGAAGGTAGCGGCGATATGTATTATAAAGGCGGAAACATGTTGCAGGCAATTCGCCACATAATTAATAATGATGAAAAATGGCGAAATATTTTGCGTAGTTTAAGTTCAAATTTTTATCATCAGACAGTTACAACAAAACAAATAGAAAATTACATCAGTAAAAATGCAGGTATTGATTTAAGCAAAATGTTTGATCAGTATTTGCGCACAACACAGATTCCGCAGTTGAGTTATTATTATGCTGAGGATAATAAGAAAGTTTATTATCGCTGGGATAGTTGCGTTGCAGGATTCAACATGCCGCTAACGTTATTGCATAATGATAAAAGCTTGCGTATTACTCCAACACAAAAATGGAAATGCCTTGATAATGTTTCTTTCTTTAAGGTAGATTGGATTCAAAATAATTATTACATCAAACTGAAAGAAATACAACCAATAAAATAAGATGTATAAAACACAAATTACAAACTGAAAAATAAATCATAAACTTATAGATGGCTGGCATTAGAAAACAAACCATTCAATCAAGCATCATTGTTTATTTTGGTTTTTTGGTAGGTGCAATTAATATGTACCTGTATTCAATGAAAGGTTCTTTCAGTACAGATGAGTTTGGGTTAACGCGTTTGTTTATTGACTTTGCACAAAATATTTTTGCTTTTGCAAGTTTGGGAACTATACCGGTTTTGTATAAATTTTATCCTTATTATAAAGATAATCTTTCACGAAAAAATAATGATTTATTAGGCAGGGTTTTAATAATGTGTGTTATTGGTTTCTTGCTTGTAACACTTGGTGGCATTATATTTCAGCCGCTTGTTGTTCAAAAATTCGGAGAAAAGTCAACACTCTTTCTTCCGTTTTATTATTATCTTTTTCCTTTTAGTTTAGGGTATTTATTTTTTGCTGTGCTGGAAGGTTATGCCTGGGCGCTGCAAAAAACTGTTATGTCAAATGCATTAAAAGAAACAGTGTGGAGAATCATTATTACAGTTTTTATTTTTTTATATTTTTTTAAGCTGATCAATTTTACAACGTTCATGTATTTGTTCTCTGCTTCCTACCTGATTATTGCTTTGGCGTTATTAGCTTATTTATGGAATACTGGTGAATTATATATTACGCTTAAGCAAAGCATTGTTACCCAAAAATTTAAAAAGAAAATGTTGGGATTGCAATTTTTTGTTTATGGAGGAATATGTTTAAATGCAGTTGCTATAACTATCAGCGGTATTTTAATTGCAAGCAAAAACGGATTAACGGATACCGGCATTTTTAGCCTCGCTGCTTATACAGCAAGTTTGATTGAAGTTCCGCAACGCAGTATTATTTCAGTTACTACAGGCGTTTTATCGAGAGCGTGGAAGAATAAAGATTTTAAAAACATCAACAATATTTATCATCGCTCCAGCATAAATATGTTGTTATTATCAATATTTATTTTTGGAAATATTTGGCTGAATGTTGCACAAGGCATAAATGTATTACACATTCAGAACGCTTACCTGGCGGGCATTTCAATTGTTTTTATTTTAGGTATTTCCAAAATTATTGATGCAGGCACCGGCGTTAATTCAGTTATTATTGCGACATCAACTTTCTGGAAATTTGAATTTTTTACTGGCGTTATTTTATTAGGTCTTCGCATTCCGTTAGCGTACATCTTCATAGAAAAATATGGTATCGTTGGTCCGGCTTATGCTGAAATTATTTCGCAGGTGGTTTATAATTTTGTTCGCTATGAATTCCTTCGCCGAAAGTTTAATATGCAACCGTTTAATACAGAAACCTTGCGTACAATTATATTAGGCATCACAGCTATAGCTGCAACTTATTTTTTATTTTATAGTGTTGAAGGATGGCTGGGAATTATTATTCGTTCCCTATTATTTTCAGGTATATTAATCGGCGGCATGTTTTTATTAAAACTTACACCAGACGCAATACAATTGGTTGGTTCCGCCAAAGCAAGAATACAGGATTGGAAAAAATAATTTATTTCTCTGCAGCAATTTCATCTTCATAATTTTTTTGATTTATTCAGAAATTATTCCGGGTTTGTTTACTTCCGCAAATCTTTCAACGATTAATCAAACCAGAAAGCTGAAATAATTTCAAAATCAAAGTAGTCAATTTTCACATCTGCTTTAAAACGATTGCAGCAGATAAAAACATTTAACCCCCGCACATAAACTGCATGGCAGCATCATAAAAAATAATGTATGCTATGTATCAAAAAATTTTTCTAATAAAAATTAATTTTTAAAAAATGAAATCGAATGATCAAAAAGGATTGCAGTTTAAAGTGCAATTTGACGGGACGCCAAATGAAGCTATAAATTACCAGGTTATAGTATTTGACCAAAACAAAAAAGCTGTTTACAATGCGCCGGTACGCGACGAAAGTTTTTCAATACCACTTTCTGCGGATGACTTAAAAGGCAAACGTGTTTTTCTTGCGCCATATACAGAAGCAAGAAAGTCTAACGCATCTATTGATACACTTGAAAAAGGAAATGGATTTGAAGTAAATCTTCCTTCACGTATTAACCCCGAAGAGTTAATACAGGTTAGTAATATACCGCAATATATCTGGTGCTGGTGGTTGTATTGTTTTTGCCAGGTTCGCGGGCGTGTATTTAACTGGTGCGGTAACGAGTACCTGCCTGTTTACAAAGCAAGAGTTCATATCTGCGAGGTAGATCCGGTTATTTGGTATATACAAAAATTACCTGATTACGAAGTTTTGAAATTAAGAGATGATATAATTGATAAGATCATTCACTGGCATTTACCCGATCCTGCACCGGATCCTTTTAAAAATATTAATATAACCGCTGCCACAAAAATTGCTTCAACACAAGCAAGTGCTTTTACCAATGTGCGCAGTTTGAAATTCGATAAAGAAGCAATTACAGCTGCAGATAAAGCCGTTGTTGCACCTACATTGCCTTATGAAAACCTTACATCATTTTATTCTGATTCTGTACACCTCGTAAGAAATTATTTGGTTGACAACTACAGGATTTTATATCCTTATTGGTGTTGGTTGAATCCATGGTTTTTAAAATGTGATGAAGTTGCCGTTCTTGAAACCGATGCAAATGGTTGGTTCAACACAAACATTTGGTATTTATGCTGCGGTGATAAACCAGATCTTTATTTCTGGGCTGAATATTATATTAACGGTGTGTGGACGACTGTGTATAATCCAGGTTTACGTTGTGGCACACATTGGGATTATGCATGTAATACTGAAGTTGATATTTATTTAAATGATCAGCGCATACCATGCCCGATACCGCAACCAAATATTGGCTATAAAGATGTTTTTGTTTTTAGTATTGGCAATGATGTAAGCGTAACAAAAATTTACCAGGATGGCGCAATGAAAGGGCAAACAATGCCCGGAACACCGTTTGAAGAAGGCTCACCTTTTGGTGGCAGTGTTGAACCGCGCGTTTATTTTGGAAGCTATTTATGCGACAGTATTGATGGCGGTAATAACTATTTCTATAAATGGTCTTTCCGTAAAGAAGGTACTGCTATATGGAATGAAATTATAACAGATACTTTCAGGCATTATCTTGTTGAAACATCTGATGGGCCTGTATTTCCTGTGTATCGCATAGGCGCGAATACAGAAAAGTTATATCAGATATTGCGTTATCATTTACCAATTTCGCAGGGCGGAAATGATCTTTGGGTAGCTGAAAGCAGAACAGATACAGCCAGTACAAAATTCATTACAACTGATCTTGACAGTAATGGAATTGCTGATGATTACAGCTTAACGGATGGCGTGTATGAAATAAAAATGGAGTTGTATAAATATGTTGCCGGTGTAGCAACACGCATTAACTGGACTGCAGAAGGTATTAACCTGTATGTGCCCGATCATACATTAACTTCTCCTTTCGGCGATGTAACGATCACGCATGAAACAGATAATACAATCATTAATAAATATAAATACATAGAAGCCGGAGATTTGTTTGGTTTTACAATGAAGATTTTTATTGATAACATGGCGCCAAATCTTTCTCTTGAAGATGTAAGCGTTACCAATGCTGATGCCACAACAGGCGTTGCCGGTCCTTGCGGATTTATCGAATTCAAGAACAGGAATACAAGCATGGTAAATTTTAAGTTTAATGCATCGCAGCAAAACAATTTTGCAACGTTTGGGTTCGGGGTTTTAAAAGGAAATGGTTCTACAGATTCATTCAGCGCAGGCAACAGGGTTGGCGTGGCTTCAACTCCGCTCCTTCATAACGGGCTTGCTTCCGGCACAAACGTAAATCTTGTTGGCACTGATTATGAACTGCATGTTTCACCTGCATTATTATTAGGCACTTGCGATAAAGCGGCATTCCTACAAAGTGTTTCAATTCATCCGCTGGTACAAGATGGTTATGGAAGATTGTATAATGATGGAAGTTTAGCAACAGCATTTGCATTAGAGCATCATCATATATCAGAATAAATATGAAAGATGTATAACTTCATAAAAGCATAAACAAATTGTATGGAGCAAAGCATCTTTTATTTCACACTTTCAATATTTGCCGTGTGGCGAATTACACATTTACTTGGCAAAGAAGATGGACCGTTCAATATAATTTTTCTCATAAGGAAAAAAGCAGGAGCAGGTTTCTTCGGAAGCCTGCTCGACTGCTTTTATTGTTTAAGTATTTGGATAGCTTTACCCTTTGGAATTTGGTTAGGAACAACCTGGTGGGAAAAAATTTTAATGTGGCTGGCATTATCTGGTGCAGCCTGTTTACTTGAACAGGCTACAACAAAAAATAATTTAGATAACACACCAACTTATCATGAAGATTAAATAAACTTATAACATAGAACTTAAAACTTTTCTAATGTGCAATTGCGGAAAAAAAAGAACTGAAATGAAACAACAACCAAATGTTAGTAAAGCAACCGTTGTTAATAAAATTAGTGTGGGCGCATTACAGCAACCATTACAAAAAAAAGCAACAGCTTTATTTGAATATATCGGTAAAACAGGCTTAACTGTTACAGGCAACGTTACAAGAAAAAATTATCGATTTAATTTTTCAGGAGATGTACAGCCAATTGATTTCAATGATGCAACTGCAATGAGCGCAGTTCCCGTATTAAAAAGGCTTACTTAATTACTCTTCCTGCGCCTGCATATTTTTTACTCCAGTAAGCATCATCCAAATCGCTTATCATTACACCGGAACTTACTGATGCATGCACAAATTTATTATTGGCAAGATATAATCCTACATGCGTAATACTGTGTCCACTTTTAAAAAACACAAGATCACCTTCCTGTAATTCATCATCTTTTATATGTGTTGAAAAATCATATTGTTCATGCGCAGTGCGTGGCACTTCTATACCATAAACATTTTGCAATATCATTTGTGTAAACGCAGAACAATCAATACAATTTTCATTGTCGCCACCTAAACAATATCGCGTTCCCCACCAATGGTCAATCTGTTGCAGTAACGGCAAATCATTTAATTGCTCAACAGAAATATCCATCATTATTGCGTACTTAATTTGCAGCCAGTCTGCTTTTTCTATGTTGAAAGATGAAGATGAAATATGATTATAATATTTTTGATTCGATTGCTGTGAAGGTTTTTTATAAGTATAATCATGACTCTTTTTTTCGCCCGGTGTAATACTTACATCATCAAGAAATTGGGGATTTTTTTTCTTGACTGATGTTGCAGCACTATTGCGCGATGCAGCAGGTTGCAAACTTTTACAACTGCATAAAATTAACAGCAGGCAAACAGTTTGTCCTAATCTTATATTCATTGAAGTGCGCAATATAAAAATCATTCATACAAACTATTTAAACCTGCATAAGTTTTACGCATTTCATTAACATTATGCAAATGTGGAAAATCATGTGTGTTTCTTTGATTGATATTTAGGAAATTTGTTGGTTCTAAAAATAGCTATTAGCTAATAGCCATTGGTTAATAGCCTTAAACTTTAAAAATGCAATTTTCTCATCTTCATGTTCACACACAATATTCTTTGCTGGATGGCGCCGCTAACATAGATTCATTATATAAAAAAGCGGCAAAGTATAATATGCCGGCGGTTGCAATTACAGACCACGGCAATATGTTTGGTGTGTTTGAATTTGTAAAACAGGCATGGAATAATACAAAGGTTGTTGGTAAAGATGATAAAGGTTATGATATAAAAGAGCCTGTTATAAAACCAATTGTTGGCTGCGAATTTTATGTGGTGGCAGACATGCATCGCAAGAGTTTTTCAAAAGAACAAAAAGATGAACGTTATCACCAGGTTTTATTAGCAAAAAATAAAAAAGGTTACGAAAATTTAATAAAGCTTACTTCACTTGGTTTTATTGAAGGTTATTACAGTAAGTATCCGCGTATTGATAAGAAGCTCATTGAAAAATATCAGGAAGGCATTATTGCAACCACATGTTGTATCGGCGCATATGTGCCGCAGGCAATTTTACATTTGGGCGAAACGCAGGCAGAGCAAGAATTTCAGTGGTGGCATAACTTATTTGGCGATGATTACTTTATCGAGATTCAACGCCACAACATTCCCGATCAACAAAAAATAAATACAACACTTTTAAAGTTTGCGAAGAAATATAATGTGCCGGTAATTGCAACAAATGATAGTCATTACACAGAAAAAGATGACTATAATGCGCATGATATTTTGCTTTGCATCAACACGGGTGAAAAGCAAAGTACACCTGGCTTTGACGATTTTGTAAACGATGATTTGCATATAAAAAATCGTCGCTTTAAATTTCCAAACGACCAGTTTTATTTTAAATCGCCCGATGAAATGCTGGAGACATTTAACGATGTGCCGCAATCATTGGATAACACAAATATTCTTGTTGACAAAATAGAAACGCTCAATCTTAAGAAAGATATTTTATTGCCGGCGTTTCCTGTTCCGTTAGAATTTCAAACAACTAATGATAAAAATATCAATCAGTGGAATTACTTGCATCATCTTGCTTACGAAGGTGCAAAAAAACGTTATAGTGAAATAAATGAAGAATTGCGTGAACGCTTAGACTTTGAATTATTCACAATAAAAACAATGGGCTTTGCCGGTTATTTTTTAATTGTAAGTGATTTTATAAAAGTTGGAAAAGAGCGCGGTGTTTTTATTGGTCCTGGTCGCGGTTCTGCGGCTGGCAGCGTTGTTGCGTATTGCACCGGCATAACTAACATTGACCCGATAAAATATAATTTATTGTTTGAAAGATTTCTCAATCCTGACAGAAAAACAATGCCTGATATTGATACAGATTTTGATGATGAAGGCAGGCAAAAAGTAATTGATTATGTAGTTGAAAAATATGGTAAGAACCAGGTTGCGCAAATCATAACTTATGGTACGATGGCGGCGAAGATGAGTATTAAAGATGTGGCGCGCGTAATGGATTTGCCTTTGTCGGAAAGCAATGCACTAACGAAGATGGTGCCTGAAAGAATCGGCACGTCATTAAAGAAAATTTTTAAAGCAGCAATTCCCGGTGAGCAGTCATCTGAAGACAGGGGTGAAGAGTTTGAAAACATTCGTAAGCTGCGTGAAATTTATAACGGCAACGATATGCGTGCACAGGTTTTAAAAGAAGCAGAACGTCTTGAAGGTAATGTGCGCAATATGGGCATTCATGCAGCAGGCATTATCATTGCGCCAAAAGATTTAACGGAATTAATTCCTGTTGCAACTTCAAAAGATTCTGATTTGTGGATCACGCAAATTGATGGCAGCACTATTGAAGAAGCTGGTGTTTTAAAGATGGACTTTCTTGGTTTGCGTACTTTATCTATTTTAAAAACCGCGCTTGAACTCATCAAACTAAATTATAACATAGATATTGATTTGGATGCTTTGCCTTTAGATGATGAAAAAACTTTTCAGTTATATCAGCGTGGTGAAACGAATGCAACATTCCAGTTTGAAAGTGCAGGCATGCAAAAATATTTGCGCGAATTAAAGCCTGATAAATTTGGTGATCTGATTGCAATGAACGCGTTGTATCGTCCGGGACCAATGGCATACATTCCACAATATGTTGCACGCAAACATAACCGTGACCTGGTTTGTTATGATTTACCGGAGATGCAGGAATTTCTCGAAGAAACTTATGGCATAACAGTTTACCAGGAACAGGTGATGTTGCTTTCGCAAAAGCTTGCAGACTTTACAAAAGGAGAAGCAGATGTGTTGCGCAAAGCGATGGGAAAGAAAGACCGTAAGACGCTGGATAAAATGAAAGATGGTTTTATCAAAGGCGCAACTGCAAAGGGTTTCAAGGCAGATGTGCTGGAAAAAATTTGGCGCGATTGGGAAGCGTTTGCACAATATGCATTCAACAAATCGCACTCTACTTGTTACGCATTGGTAGCATATCAAACAGCCTATTTAAAAGCATATTATCCGGGTGAATATATGTCTGCTGTGCTCAATCATTCTGGCAGTATTGATAAGGTAACTTTTCACATGGAAGAATGTAAACGCATGGGTATAAAAGTGCTTGGTCCTGATATTAATGAATCGCTGAAAGGATTTGCTGTAAATGCAAAAGGTGAAATACGTTTTGGTTTGGGCGGTTTAAAAGGTGTTGGCGAAGCAGCAATTGAGAGCATTATTGCAGAAAGAAAAAAGAATAGTTTTTATGCGGATGTTTTTGATTTTATCAAGCGTGTTAATCAACGCACAGTAAATAAAAAATCTATAGAAAGCCTTGCCAACTCCGGCGCATTTGATTGTTTTAAAGATGTGCATCGTGCACAATATTTTTATACCATGCCGAATGATACAGTAACAGGCATTGAACGTATCATTCGTTTTGGAAATACTTTTCAGGCAAATAAACAACAAGGCGCAAATTCATTATTTGGTGATTCTATTTTACCTGCTATAGCTTCTCCTCTTTTACCAAAATGCAGCGAATGGACATTAACTGAAAAACTTGACCGCGAAAAAGAAGTTACCGGTATGTTCATGAGCGGGCATCCGCTTGATCATTTTAAATTTGAACTAAAATATTACGGCATTACAAAGCTTGCTGATTTTAATGAAATAAAAGAATCAAACACATTATCTGTAGCGAATAAAGAAAAGAATATGCGCATTGCAGGTTTAATCACAGATGCGCAACACCGCATATCACGTAACGGCAAAAATTTTGGTTCAATGATGCTGGAAGATTTTAGCGGTAAAACAGAATTGATGTTGTGGAGCGATGATTATATAAGGTTTAAAAATTATCTTGAAAAAGGAAACAATCTTTTGATATGCGGTTATTTCAAACAAAGATTTAATCTTGATGATTACGAGTTTAAGATAAGCTCAATAAATCTTTTAGAAACTGCAAAAATGAATCTTACCAAACAGCTTGAAATTTGTTTGGAGCCAGCTTTACTTACCAATGAGTTTGTACATTTTGTAGAAACAAATGTTAAATCAAATCCCGGAAAATCCTCTTTAAAATTTAAAATAAAAGAGCCGCAGGAAAATCTTGAAGTGGTTCTAAATAATATGGATAAAGGTTTTACGATGAATGAAGAAATGGCTTCTTTTTTATTAGATAATCCTGATGTGGAAGTGAATGTTGGATTGTTTAGTTAAGTTTACTTTACATACTATTGTTTTACAGTTTTTAAGTATAAATATTATGAAGGTCTTACTTGAAAATATTGTGTGGAAAAAGATGAATTTCACGTTGCTCAATGTCTTAATGTTGAGGTAAATAATTTTGGAAAAACAAAATAAGAAGCGTTATTTAATCTACAAGAAGCTCTTGAATTTTATTTTGAAGACATACCATTAAGCGACGCTATACAAATAGAAAGCCCTGAAATTGTTTCAACAGAATAGAATATATTTAAAAGATATTCTTCAGTATTTATTTTGAAAGTTTTAAATAGAAATGGTTTTGTATTTGTTTAACAGAAAGGAAGTCATATCAAATATATAAAACAAGGTAATCCTCTACTTACTGTAATTATTCCGGCTGATTGAAAAAAAATACAAACAGGAACATTTAATTCAATACTAAAACAGTCCGGTTTAAATAAAGGAAATTTTGATAAATAATAATATTTCATTTTCAATTAATAAACAATATAGAAGCGCAGATACGGATTTTATAATAAGATATTTTTACTACTGCAAAATAGTTTTGAAATTACTTTATAAAACATCATTGCTTTAACCATCTTGGTTTTTATTGTCTATTTTTATTTTCAATAAAGCTTACCATAATGGCAAAACCAACAAATAATTTATCTGCAGCCAACGACACTGTAACTTATACACCGCAACGCTTATACTCGCTTGATGCATTGCGCGGCTTTGATATGTTTTGGATTATGGGCGCTGAAGAAATTGTAAACACGATGGCAAAAGCAACAGGCAATTCTTTCTGGACCGGATTTGCAACTCAGCTTACACATCCTGCATGGAATGGTTTTCATTTTTATGATCTTATTTTTCCGCTGTTTCTTTTTATTGCTGGTGTTGCAACACCTTATTCCGTTGGTCGCGAACTTGAAAAAGGCAAAAGCAGAGAAGCACTTTTATGGCGTGTAATAAAAAGAGGATTAACACTTGTTTTACTTGGATTAATTTATAACAACGGATTAAAAATTCAACCACTTTCAGAAATACGTTTTGGCAGTGTGCTCGGGCGCATTGGGCTTGCATATATGTTTGCAAACATTATTTATCTATATACAAAAGAACGTGCACAAATAATCTGGCTTGGCATATTACTTATTGGTTATTGGCTGATGTTGAAGTTTACAAGTGCACCAGGTTTTGCACCCGGCGATCTTACCATGCAGGGAAATTTTGCATCATATATTGACCGTTCTGTTTTACCGGGCAGGCTTTATTTGATCATTCATGATCCCGAGGGATTAACATCAACAATACCCGCAATTGGTACTGGTTTGTTGGGTATTTTAACCGGAAGTTTTTTAAAAAATAATGCGCGCATCAGCGGTGAAAAAAAATGTTTGAACATGTTTATAACAGGCATCATTTTTCTTGGCATTGCACAATTATGGAATCTTGATTTTCCTATCAACAAAAATTTATGGACGAGTTCTTTTGTAATGAATGTTGGCGGTTATAGTTTAATACTGTTATCCATTTTTTATTTTATTATTGATGTAAAAGGTTATAGAAAATGGTCGTTCTTTTTTCGCGTGATAGGAATGAATTCAATTCTTATTTATATGTCTGGCAGATTTATAAATTGGGAATATAGTACTGATGCTTTTTTTGGATGGCTGGGTCAGCTTTTCAGTAATCCATGGAACGATGTTGTGTTAGCAATTTGCTATGTTATGGTTAAATGGGCTTTTTTATATTTTATGTATAAGAGGAAAGTATTTTTAAAAGTATAGTTGTCTTTTATACTATGTTTTCTGTATAATGAATTTATATTTTGCTTTAGTTTCTAATCACAAAATTACCCGTATGAAAAAAGTTTTACTTTGTTTAACATGCTTCTTTATTATTTTTTCAGCATTAAGTCAGCCTTATAAAATTGGTCATCGTGAACTTACATGGATTGATTCATCCAGAAGTAATCGTGCTGTAATGTTTGAAGTATATTATCCTGCCTCAACCACTGCAGATAATGTACCCGTAATAAAAGACAACGCTAAAAAATATCCATTGGTTGTCTTCGGTCATGGTTATCAACTTACTTATAAAGATTATTTATGGCTGAAAGATAGCTTGGTTGCGCAAGGATATTTTCTTGTTTTTCCAAGAACAGAAGAGAAGCTTTTTCCAAATCATACAGACTTCGCAAAAGACTATGCATTTTTAATTAAGAAATTCAATGCAACAAAAAATGATAAAACCAACTGGTATTATAACCGCATTAAAAACCGTTATGCAGTTGGTGGACATTCAATGGGCGGCGGATGTTCTTTATTAAGTGTTCAGTACAATTCTAAAATAACAGCTGTTTTTAATTTTGCTGCGGCTGAAACAAATCCATCAGCCATCGCTGCATGTTCCTCTATTGATATTGCCGCACTGATTTTTGCCGGCGGTAAAGATTGCATTTCACCGGCTGCATCCAACCAGTTGCCTATGTATAGTAATATTCAAAACTTCTGTAAAACTTATGTTCAGATAAATAATGCAAAACATTGTCAATGGGCAAATAATGCAAATATTTGCAGAGGCGGAGAATTTTTCTGCAGTCCTTTATCAGCTTCGCCTAAAGCAACGCTCACAACAACTTTTAGTTTGTTGTTGCCATGGTTAAATGATAAATTAAATCTTGATGATAATGAGAAAGAAAAATTTCAATCATTGCTATCGACAACCAGTGGGATTTCGCACCAGAAAAGTTGTGCATCCTCAAATGGCTTTGTAAAAACCGCCGATGATAATACAGATATTAATCCAATAAAAGTTTATCCATCAATTGCACAAACAGGATCGGTGCTGAATGTTAGTTTACCTAAGTTGCAACAAGCTACTGTGTTAGAAGTTTTCAATCAATCAGGTAAAATAATTCTTACAAAAAATATTGCAAAGGCAAATAATCAAACCATACAAATTTCATCTGCCGGTTTTCAAAAAGGAATACATTTTATTATTGTTATTGATGGCATTCAGCAATATAAAACCAGTTTTATTATTGAATAAAATGTTTTAGAATGATAAGCTATTATTGAACAGTTTTTTTACTAAAATTTGCGAAACAGCTTTATTAATTAGTTTTTTTAATGTAAAAGTTTGTGCTGTTAATTATGATTGGTTAAGACTAAATTGGTTTTCTGTAAAAGGTAGAAAATAATTATCCAAGTTCAGGATAGAGCGGAAACTGTTGCATGAATTCGTTTACTTTCTTTTTTATAGTTGAAAGATAAGCTTCATCATCAGCATGCATTAAGCAATCATCAATACGATCAACAACAAACTGCATGTGTTCTTCTTTCATTCCTCGTGTAGTAATTGCAGGAACACCAACGCGAATACCTGATGTAACGAATGCACTTTTATCATCAAACGGAACCATATTTTTATTTACAGTTATATCAGCTTTACCTAAAACCTGTTCTGCTTTTTTACCGGAAATATTTTTATTACGCAGATCAATCAATAACAAATGATTATCGGTTCCATCACTTATACTATTATAATCTTTATCTCGAAGCGCTTTTGCCATTGACTGCGCATTAGAAATTATTTGTTTTGCGTACACTGTAAATTCATCGGTTAAAATTTCACCAAATGCAATTGCTTTTGAAGCAATGATATGTTCCAGCGGACCGCCTTGTGTTCCAGGAAACACAGCCATATCAAGTAAATTACTCATCATGCGAATATTACCTTTCGCATCTTTTAAACCTAAAGGATTTTCAACATCTTTACGCACCATTATTATTCCGCCACGTGGTCCGCGTAAAGTTTTATGTGTGGTTGATGTAACGATATGACAATGATCAAAAGGATCATTCAATAATTTTTTTGCAATCAATCCTGCAGGATGCGCAATGTCAGCCATAATTAATGCACCAACTTCCTCAGCAACTTTTCTTATGCGCGCATAATCCCAATCGCGGCTGTAAGCACTGGCACCACATACAATTAATTTTGGTTTTACTTCTTTCGCTTTTGCTTCCAGCATTTCATAATCAACAATACCAGTTTCTTTTTTTACACCATAAAAATGCGGTTCATATAATTTACCACTAAAATTAACCGATGCACCGTGTGTAAGATGACCGCCCATGCTTAAATCAAGCCCGAGTATTACATCGCCGGGTTGAAGCACAGCAAGCATTACTGCAGCATTAGCCTGCGCGCCACTATGCGGTTGCACATTCGCATATTCAATATTG
>CAXSDU010000030.1:0-22639 GCA_964236165.1 uncultured Parafilimonas sp.
AGTTAAAAGAGCAGGCACGCAGGATGAAAGAAGCGCTGTTGCGTGGACGTTTGAATGAAGTTGGTGAAATTCTTGATTTTGGATTTCAACAAAAAAGAAATATGGCGCATAATATTTCAAACAGTTCTATTGAAGAAATTTATGAAGCCGCAAAAAAAGCTGGTGCAACCGGTGGTAAAATAAGCGGTGCCGGCGGCGGCGGATTTATGACGTTTTATTGTCCGTTAAATACGCGTTATAAAGTAATGGAAACATTGAATAGTTTTGGCGGACAAGTAAAGCCATATCAATTTACAAAACAAGGTTTAACAACCTGGACAACACAATAACATGAACGATAAAATAAAAAATATTATTGCTGCATCTATTCAAACAAAAACACAGATTTTAAATGATGATGCATTTATAAAAAAAATGGAGAATGCAGTTGATACAATTGCAAATGCTTTTGAAAAAGGTAATAAAGTTTTGTTTTGCGGAAATGGCGGCAGCGCTGCAGACGCACAACATCTCGCTGCAGAATTTTCCGGCCGTTTTTATAAAGACCGCAAAGCATTACCGGCAGAGGCTTTGCACTGCAATACATCTTATTTAACGGCTGTTGCCAATGATTATAGTTATGATGTGATTTATGCAAGACTTGTTGAAGGTATTGCTAATGAAGGTGATGTTTTGATCGGCTTAAGTACATCGGGAAATTCGCCAAACATTGTAAAAGCTTTTCAAGCCGCGAAAGAAAGAAAAGTTATAACAATTGGTTTTACCGGTGCTTCCGGCGGCAAAATGAAAGACATCAGCGATCATCTTTTTAATGTGCCTTCAACAGATACGCCGCGCATCCAGGAAAGTCATATTATGGTTGCACATATTATTTGCGAACTTGTTGAAGAAAAACTGTTTTAGCTCCAGCCCTAAAGAAAGCTATTTAAAGTTCAAAGTAAAAAATCACAGGTTAAAATTGTATAACTTAATGCTCACTGAGAAAAACAACACTGCTGTAAGTTCCCCTTTAGTGGTTGGGGGGATTATAATTCTTGCCGGAGGTTTAGGCACAAGATTGCGAAGTGTTGTTTCTGATTTACCAAAATGTATGGCGTCCGTAAATGGCAAACCTTTTTTAGCATATCTGATTGATTACTTTCAACAACAAGGCATAACGAATTTTATTTTTTCTGTTGGTTACAAGCATGAAATAATAGAAGAATATTTGAACAATAATTTATTAACTGTCAATTATCAATTATCAATTGAAGAAGAACCATTGGGAACTGGCGGAGCTATTGAAAAAGCATGTTCATTAGTAAAAGATGAAAACGTTTTTGTAACAAACGGAGATACTTTGTTCAAAGCGAATATTTCATCATTACAAAGCTTTCATCAACAAAAAAATGCAGATTGTACGTTGGCTTTAAAACCAATGAAAGATTTTAATCGTTATGGCGTAATTGAATTAAATGAAGATGATTCAATAAAAAATTTTAGTGAAAAAAACTATTATGAAAGAGGTTTAATAAACGGTGGTTTGTATATGTTGAAAGTTCAACAATTCTTGAGTGAATCGTTTCCTGAAAAATTTTCTTTTGAAACTTCATACTTAGAAAAATTTTATCATCAGCATAAAATATATGGCTTAATACAAGATGAATATTTTATTGATATTGGAATACCTGAAGATTATAAAAGAGTGCAAAAAGAGTTAGGAGTTAGGATTTAGGAGACAGGAGAAATCGCTGTTTACAATTCTATCTACTTAATTTTATTCACTAAATATTCGTTTACTGTTTACTTATTCTTATCTACTTCATTCATGGAAAAAACAAAATATTTTGAAGAACTAATTGTGTGGCAGAAAGCGCATGCTTTTGTTTTGGCTATTTATAAGTTGACCGAATCTTTTCATAAGCATGAAATGAATGGATTAACTTCTCAATTTAGAAGAGCCGCTGTTTCAATTGCAGCAAACATTGCAGAAGGATATAAAAAGAAAGATTATAAAAATAAAATCAACTTTCTAAATATCGCTGAAAGCTCATTACAAGAATGCAGATATTATATCATTCTTGCTTTCGATTTAAACTACATCAATAGCAAAGATTTACTTATTAATCTTGATGAAGTAGCAAAGCTTTTAGCAAGCTATGCAAAATCAATTTTCAACAATCATACACTCCTATCTCCTAGCTGTTAACTACTTTCTCCTTTGCTCAATCTTAAAAATATCAATAACTCATGGACATTGTTTCTCGACCGCGATGGCGTTATAAATGTTGAGAAAAAAGATCATTATGTTTTAAATCTATCTGATTTTATTTTTCTTGATGGAGTTACTGAAGCTATAAAAATATTATCTCAATTTTTTGGATTGCTATTAATCGCTTCCAATCAACGCGGTGTTGCAAAACAACTGATGACAATTGAAGATTTACATAATGTTCATAATTATATGTTAGCTGAAATCACAAAACAGCAAGGCAGAATTGATAAAATTTATTTTTGTGCTGACCTTGATAACACAAGCCCAAATCGCAAACCTAATCCTGGCATGGCTTTGCAGGCACAAAAAGATTTTTCGCAAATTGATTTCAAAAAAAGCATAATGGTTGGTAATAAACTAAGTGATATGCAATTTGCGAGAAATGCAGGCATGCATTCTGTTTTTATAGCATCAACCAATCCTGATACAGCTTTTCCCCACGAGCATATTGACGCAAGATTTAATAGTCTTTTAGAGTTTGCGCAGGCAATTCATCATTAATAAAAAACTAAATTTTAAACCATATACAATAATGCATTCAAACTGCGTTTTGAGATAGTATTTTCGCAAAACATGTTTCGTAATATCTTAATTATTTTATTATTTATTTCTGCTTCTTCAAAAGCACAAATCAATTCTGAAGATCTAAAATTTTTAAAATCACAGGAAGATAGTTTACAATATTATAGTCACGAAATGATCTTCGACACGTTTGCTGAAAATCGTTTTCATTACGACAGTGTTTTTATCAGAACATTCGTTAAATCTTTAAAAACATCTTACTCATTTGAATATCCTTTTGATTCGATTCAAACTATTTCAAAATTATATGCGCCAGACAGTAGTTTTAGAATTTTTACATGGGAATTAAAACGCGATGAAAGTTATTACAGGCAGGCAGGCGCTATTCAAATGAAAACAAAAGATGGCGCACTAAAATTATTTCCGCTCATAGATGTTTCTGATTTTACAGCTTTGCCGGCAGATTCGATTCGCACAAATAAAAATTGGATTGGTGCTCTGTATTACAACATCATTTTAAAAGAATATAAAAACAAAAAATATTATACACTTTTTGGTTATGATGATAATGATATAAGCAGCACGCGCAAATGGCTTGAAGTATTAACTTTTGATGTAAATGGCGAACCCGTTTTTGGCGGTAATTATTTTGATTATAAAGATGATGAACTTAAGCCGCCGCAACCTGTTGACAGATTTTTGTTGGAATATGAAAAAGATACGCGTGCAAGATTAGTTTATGATCCTGATATGAATATGATTGTATTTGATCATTTGATAAGTGAAAGTAATGAACCGCAAAAAAGATATACATTAATTCCTGATGGAGATTATGAAGGTTTTAAATGGGAAAATGGCAAATGGGTTCATGTTGATAAATTATTCAATCAACAATTAAAGGATGGTGAAGCGCCAAGACCTCAACCATTATTTGATAACAAAGGCAGCAGCTTAAGACCGCCTGACAAAAATTAATTTCTGTTTCCAAAAATCAAGCTTCCTACACGAATCATATTACTTCCTTCTTCAATAGCAATTTTATAATCCGAAGTCATACCCATAGAAAGAATTGACAATTGTGTATATTTTTTTTGAAGTGATTTTAGATAATGAAATTCGTTTCGCACTTGTTGCATATCATCTATATTACTTGCCATTCCCATTAAACCAATAATATCTACGTTCTTCATTTTCAAATTCTCAAATTCGCTAATTATCAAATTAATTTCATCTTCATCCAAACCAAATTTTGTTTCTTCCTGCGCAATATGAATTTGTAATAAACAATTGGTGATCTTATTTATTTTTTCTGATTGTTTATTGATCTCTTGCAGCAATTTCAAACTATCAACACCATGAATTAAATGAACAAAACCGATTATTTGTTTTACTTTATTTGTTTGTAAATGACCAATAAAATGCCAGCGAATATCTTTCGGCAATTGCTTTTCTTTTTCAATAAATTCCTGCACATAATTTTCGCCAAAATCTCTTTGACTGAAATTATATAATTCAAAAATATCTTCTATAGGTTTTGTTTTGCTTACTGCAATAAGCGAAACATTCTTTTGCCGGCTTTCTTCTAATAATTTTTTATAAGCTTCAATATTTATCATAATTACTGGTAAAATTAAGTAAGGAAATTTTGATTATTCTTTCCATCCATTCATAAAGAAATAATAATTGCGAACAAATGATTTTAATATCTTTCGCATCTAAAATTTTTATATGACAACACAAGAAGTAGCAGACAAATTTTATGAACTTGCCCAGGCAAATCAAATGGACAAAATACAGGATGAACTATTCTCTGATGATGTGGAAAGCGTTGAACCACCACATTCACCAATGTTTAAAGATGTAAAAGGCAAAGCAGCAATTAAAGAAAAAGGCACACAATTTCAAAGCATGATTGAAGAAATGTACGGCGGCTGGACTAGCAAACCTGTTGTTGGCGGCAAATATTTCAGCGTAGGAATGGGTATGGATGTAAAAATGAAAGGCATGGACAGAATGAACATGGATGAAGTTTGCGTGTATGAAGTGAAGGATGGAAAGATTATAAAAGAAGAATTCTTTTATTAAATTAATTAACGTTGTTGCATACTGGCTCAGTTTTTTGAAACTAAGCCAGTCTTTTTTTTGCAGAGCAACAAATATTCAAGCAACAAACAATCATTCCACGCAGGACAATAATGATTATACATTAATAATCTTAAGCTAATAAAATCTTCTTTGAAAGGTTGTTTAAAATAAGATGGAATGTTGCCAATAAAAAATGGCAGATTGTTTTGTTCGATGTTTTTAAAATCGTTTATGCTGATGTTAAGCTGCTGAGGTTGTTGTTTCCATTTTATTAATGTTGATGAGAGTATTATTTTTTCCAAAATATTGTTTGAAGATTGTAATTGCTGATTTGCGATGGATATTAATTTAGGTTTTATTTTTTCTAATTCATCAATTGGTTTTATGTTCATCAATCTTGCAAGATGATATAAAATAATTGATGTGTTTGCATAATACGGCGAAACAAAAGCAGGATGTTTTACAATATCACTTCGTTGAATTGTTTGAATAATGTGTAACAAGCTTGCGCTGTCCGCTTTTGTCCATTTTAAATTATTTTGCTGCAGAAAACTTAATATGTTGCACATAACACTTACATCAAACACAACCGGAAATTTTTTTCCAAACCACGTTGAATAAGCCCTATCATTTTTATAAACTTTATATGTTGTTCTTAATGGCGGTTTTGAATTATTATACAGTTGCATTAATTGATGCAATGCTTCTGTTGAATTTCCATCTTCATCATTCATTAATAACCCTAAAACAGTATCATCCATATCATCCGGCAAAGCACTATTGCCATTTAAAATTGGCAACCACCAACTATAATGAAATCTTGTAGTTGTATCTGTTCGCCAAAAATTATAAGTATTGCGTGTTTTGTTTTTAAAATATTTTGCTGAGCGAATGCTTCTTGCAATAATACTATCGCAGATTATTTTTTGCTCTGCTGAAAATGAATTATAATTATTTTTTAAAACGTAAGCAATAAGTGTACTATAAAAAATTGTATTGTCTTTCTTTTTTGTTTTAAATTTTCTTGATGCATTGATGTAAGAAGGAAAAACACCATCAATAAAAAAAATGTTGCGTTTTAATTGTTGCGTTTCTATTTTGTCGAGAAGATAATCAATGGTGATGCTGTCTTGCGCATAAGTCCGTTTTGAAAAAATAAGAAACAATAAGAAAATTAATAATGGCTTTAACCACGAAGACTCAACGGCACAAAGTCTTAATATTTTTGTGTCTTTATATTTCAAAAAAAAATTAATGCACCAATACATGCGTTTGCTTTATAATTCCCATTACAAAAACACTTTGCACATGACCAATATTTTCTTCCTGGCTTAATTTATTCACATGAAAGTCATAATACGCATCCATATTTTCTGCCATTACTTTCAGCATAAAATCAAACTCGCCGCTGATGCTGTAACACTCAATAACTTCAGGCATGGTTTGAATCATCTTAATAAATTTTATACCGGCATTTTTACTATGTTGTTTGATAGAAACGTAACAAATTACCATCAAGCCTTTCTTTACTTTTGAATGATCAACCAGTGTTGCATATTGTTTTATAACGCCAGCTTCTTCCATGCGCTTAATGCGTTCATGTACGGGTGTTGTACTAAGATGAATTTTATCTGAGATTTCTTTAACTGTTATACGTGCATTATGTTGCAGCAATTTCAATATCGCTATATCTTTTTCATCAATACTAAAATCAGCGATAGTGGATTCATCTTTTTTTATGGCTTTTGACATAAATATTTAGGTGGTTATTCTACTAAATACCTAAAAGGTTTAATTATATCCCAAAATTAATCAAATAAATATTATTTTATTCTACTTGTTTACTTTTGCTGTTCTAAAAGAAAAACATGTCAACAATAACACAAAACATTGATTTAAGTCTGCCATATAAAGTGAAAGATATTCCGCTTGCAGCATGGGGACGTAAAGAAATAACATTAGCCGAAGCAGAAATGCCGGGCTTAATGGCGCTTCGTACAGAGTACGGCGCAAGTAAACCTTTAAAAGGTGCACGCATCGCAGGTTGCTTACACATGACCATTCAAACAGCAGTTTTAATTGAAACTTTAATTGAATTAGGTGCCGAAGTAAAATGGAGTTCCTGCAACATTTTCTCAACACAGGATCATGCTGCTGCTGCAATCGCTGCTGCAGGTATTGGTGTGTTTGCATGGAAAGGTGAAACAAACGAAGATGCTGATTGGTGCATTGAACAAACATTGTTCTTTGGCAGCACAGATAAACCTTTAAATATGATACTTGATGATGGTGGTGATTTAACCAACATGGTGTTTGATAAATATCCTGAGCTGATCCAGAACATTAAAGGATTGAGCGAAGAAACTACAACCGGCGTGCATCGTTTATATGAAAGAATGGCGAAAGGCACGTTGCCAATTCCTGCAATCAACATCAACGATTCTGTTACCAAATCTAAGTTTGATAATAAGTATGGTTGTAAAGAAAGTTTGGTTGATTCTATTCGCAGAGCAACCGATGTTATGATGGCTGGTAAAGTTGCAGTTGTTGGTGGTTATGGTGATGTTGGTAAAGGTTCTGCTGCTTCATTGCGAGGCGCGGGCGCTCGTGTGATTGTTACAGAGATTGACCCGATTTGCGCATTACAAGCTGCGATGGATGGTTATGAAGTAAAGAAAATGATTGATGCAGTAAAAGAAGCTGACATCATCGTTACTGCTTCAGGTTGCCGCGATTTGATTACTGGCGAACATTTCCGTTTGATGAAAGACAAAGCGATTGTTTGTAACATTGGTCACTTTGATATTGAGATCGATGTTGCCTGGTTAAATAAAAATTTTGGCAACACAAAAAATGAAATTAAACCACAAGTTGATCTTTATACAATCAATGGTAAAGATGTAATTCTTTTGGCTGAAGGTCGTTTGGTGAATTTAGGTTGTGCAACTGGTCATCCAAGTTTTGTAATGAGTAATTCATTTACAAACCAGGTATTGGCACAAATTGAATTGTGGTTAAACGCTGATAAATATGAAAATAAAGTGTACGTTCTTCCTAAACATCTGGATGAAAAAGTTGCGCGTTTACATTTAAAGAAAATTGGTGTTGATTTAGAAGAATTAACTGATGCGCAATCAGAATATTTAGGCATTCCTCAATTTGGCCCTTTTAAATCTGAATTGTATAGATACTAGATTTTATTTATAAGAAACTGTATGAACTCCGAAGCTTTTGTTTCGGAGTTTTTATTATATCCACATTAGAATTTTTTTTACGCAGAAAGCTAAAAAAAATTATCTTGCCTTTACTAAACTGCTAAATAAGACTTAGATGTTTGCCCGATTCTTTAGTTTAACCCTTATTATAATAATACCATTTCTAACATTTGCTCAGGTTGATTTAACCAAAGGGCTTGTTGCTTATTATCCTTTTAATGGTAATGCGCTTGACGCAAGTGGTAATGGCAATAATCCGGTATTTAATAATGCCACACTTACTTCAGATTATTATGGAAATGCCAACAGCGCTTATCATTTCAATGGAGTAGATAATTATATACAAATACCTAACAGTAATTCACTTAACACAGGAACAGATATATCTGTTTGTGCGTGGGTAAAACCAACGGGGTTTTATTATGGGCCTTGTCATGGTAATAGTGTACTTATGAAAGGTAATGGTGATTTTCAGTCTGGAAATTATATGATACGATTTGATGACGCATTATACACAGGTACCAATTGTGATGGTGGATTTCCTGATACTTTACATCAAACATATTATGCTATTGGAACAGGACTTTCACCAGTTCAGGATACTCCTTATACACAAAAGAATATTTGGCGTAGCGTTGTATATACTTACGATGGTTCTCATGCGCGGCTTTATATTGATTGTAATTTGATTCTGGATACAGAATTATCAGGGTTAGATTTTTCTAATTCCAGTGATTTGTTTTTCGGACGATTAAATAATAGTCAATTTCCATATTGGTTAAATGGAGATTTGGATGAATTAAGAATTTATAATCGTGTAATAACTACTGATGAAGTAAAGGTCTATTCTTTTAGCTGCGCTGATAAAGAGCCTTGCAATAATTGGTTAAAAGTGAATCAAGAGGTTTCAGGTGTTCAAATTGGAGATCTCGATTTAAATGGAAATCAACTTACCATAGAGGCATTAATTAACAGAACAACATCTTTTCCCGTCTCCTATAATGGTGGTGATGTAGTATCAAAACATGATGATCCATCAGACGCCAACTATTTATTAAGACCAACTGTAGCTCAAATAACAACAACTAATGGCTTCTTTCAAACTCATGCAGCATGCGATATAGCATTAAATAAAACTTATCATATTGCTATGGTGTACGACGGCAAAAAATTAAAATTTTATCGTAATGGTTTTCTTATGAGTGAAGTTAATGCATCAGGAAATTTATATCAGAATGATTGGATTACAAAAATTGGAACAACTGCAAACACTGCTTCTCCTTATCCAGCTGATTTTATTGGTTACATTAACGAAGTAAGAATATGGAATGTCGCAAGAACTCAGGATAATATAAAAAAATACATGAACCAATCCTTACCAAACCCCGCATCTCAAGCGGGACTACTTGCATATTATACATTTGATGATTTAAAAAATAAACAAGGAAACGCGCAATGGGATGGTTCAATATTAGGAAGTGCGGATATTAACCAAACCAACTCTAAATGTGACTTTGTTGCAGATTCCTGTAATATGCAACAATGTAATTTGAATGCAGGCTTTACTTATGAACAAAATACATGCGATCCAAAAACTGTTCAGTTTAAAGACGCAACTTCAAATGCGGATAGCATATGGTGGAATTTTGGCGATGGTAAAATTGCAGGTAATGTTAAAAATCCTACTCATCAATATACAGAACTTAAAAACTATATAGTAAAGTTATTTGCAAAAACAAATGCAGGTTGCCTTGATACAGCAATAATTAATATTGATGTAAGTATTAAAAAAGATAGCGCGATAATAAATAATGATACATCTGTTTGCGCAGGTAGTATTGTTCAACTTAAGGCAATAAAAGGTTTGAAATATTGCTGGTCACCTTCAGCCGGATTATCAGATTCATCAATACAAAACCCTGTTGCAACAGTTCAGAATACAACTAAATACTATTTAAATATTTTATCAGGGAATAATCAGCCTGTTGTACAAGATTCTATTATTATCAATATTATTTCTTCGCCAGTGGTAAACGCAGGAAATGATATTTCTATTTGTAAAGGTGCTTCTGCACAATTAAATGCATCAGGTGCAAATATATATAAGTGGAATGCTTCAGTTGATTTATCTGATACAACAATTGCAAATCCTTTTGCAACGCCATCAAATACTTCACAGTTTATTGTAAAAGGATTTAATGCACAGGGTTGTTTTGATACAGATACAGTAAAAGTTTCTGTATTGCCGTTACCTGATATTAAGCTTACAAATGATACAGGAATTTGTATAAATGGTTCTGTTATGTTGCAGGCAAATGTTGCAGGTAATAATAGTTATAACTGGTATCCATCAGCAGGATTATCTAATGAAAATATTTATAATCCTGTGGCAAGTCCTGCGGATTCAACAAAATATTTTGTAACCGTTACAAATAATAATAATTGCAAATCAATCGACAGCGTTACAGTAAATGTTTTACCAAAACCTATTGTGGCAATTATGAACGATACCAGCCTTTGCGCTGGTAATTCAGTTTTATTAAAAACAACTGCAGCAAATGCATCTGTTTTCAGTTGGAGTCCAACATCCGGATTAAATAATACAGGCGTACAAAATCCGGAAGCTTCGCCATCAACATCCACTTTGTATACTGTTACTGCCGGTAATGGAATTTGCAGTGCGCAGGATGATATACTAATTTCCGTATTATCGCTACCATTAGTTATGGCAAGTAATGATACTATAGTTTGTGGCAACGCTTCTGCACAATTAAATACGACAGGTGCTTCATCATATTCCTGGTATCCTGTAAATGGATTATCTGATGCAAAAATATCCAATCCTGTTGCAACACCAGGTTCAACAACTACTTATCACGTTACAGGAACCGGAAACAATTCCTGCCCTAATGTTGACTCGGTGACAGTAACAATCAATCCGCCACCTGCATTTAATATTAAACCAATAAGTTCTTCTTTATGTGCAGGTGATTCGGTTTTGTTAACCGCAACCGGTGGCGATATATATAATTGGTTACCTGCGCAAACGCTTTCCAATAATTCGTTAACAAATGTAGAAGCGCATCCATTACAAAATACAACTTACCAGGTTACTATTACAAACAGCGCATGCAAAGTAACCAGTATACTAACTTCAAGTATTGTTGTTAAAGATTTACCTACAGTTACCATTTCAAAATCGAACGACATTGATTGTATAAATTTTGAAGCACAATTAACTGCAACTGCCGGAGTGAGTTATCGATGGTCACCTTCAACAAATATTTCCAGTGCATATATTCCAAATCCAAAAGTTACACCGCGTATTAATACGCGATATTTTGTTGTAGTAAAGGATGCAAACGGATGCAGTAATAAAGACTCGGTTTTAGTCAATTCAACCAATGCCAATGCAGATATTGCAAGATTTGAAGCAGCTTCTGCTTTTACACCAAATCATGATGGTTTAAATGATTGTTTTAATGTAAGATATTTTGGAACGGCTGATGCTTTTGATATGGCTATTTATAATCGATGGGGACAACTTGTTTTTCATAGCAATGACATAAACAAATGTTGGGATGGAACTTTTAATGGATTAGCACAATCTGCAGGAACATACATTTACCAGATAAGTATATCTTCAAATTGCAGCAAAGGATTAATTCATCGGAAAGGAACTGTTGTATTAGTTAGATGATTAAACCTGTTTACCCATTTTCTTTTTTTTATAATCCCTACTTGCTTTGAGTAAAAATTTTATGGTTTGAACACGATTATTATTATATAAGAATTTATTTTTAATGCGGTTTATTAAATCTTTTTTATGAATAGATAATTCTAATTTGAAATCGTTTTTATATTTCGTATTTAAGTACAAAAAATTCCGATACATATAATATAAACGAATAGCAGAATGAATAGAACGATTTGACGGTTTTAAGTTTTTTAAAGAACGCAGCTTGCTAATCTTACCAATTTCATGATGCATAAAAATATTCGGAAACTCAATTAATTGAAATCCTTTTAAAATAGATTTGAAGCAATAATCTGTATCTACAAAATCTATAAATAAATCTTCGTCAAAATTCCCAATAATTTTATAAGCTTTAAGGTTAACAATACTGCCGCTTGTAATTAAAGTTTTTACTTTATTATAATTGCAACCCGTATTATTAAATTTTATTTTATAATTGATTCCAAACACTGCAGCTTTTTCTTTTTCAGAAAAATTTTCAATGCATGTCAAATATTTGTTTAAATAGTTTTCTTCAAAATATGAATCCTGATCCATCGTAAGAAGAAATTCAAAGCCATCTTTAATTGCAAGCACACAAGCCTGGTTTAAACGTTTCGCAATACCTTCATTAATTCCGTTATAAATAAAAATGATTTTGGAAGCATGCCTTGATAGAAATTTATCATTGTAATTTCTGCTTTCGCTATTATCAATTATATAAATTTTCTCAACATAATTTATGTATGTGATTATATGCTGCTCAACAGATTGCTCAGGATGGTAAAGGATAATACATGCAGCTATTTTCACAAACGTTATTTAAAAAATATAAAAATATTTTCGTGATGAAAATAAGCATCATAATCAAATTTATTTAGTGCGCTAAAAACAGCTTTTGTGCAATCTTTCTTATATCTGTCATGCAATTCAATAATCAAAAGTTTTATTTTTTTTAACCATGATAAATCTTCGGCAAAGAATACTTCTTTTTCGGCACCTTCAATGTCAAGTTTTACAATATCAACTTCATCCCAGTTTTTCAAATTAATTAAATATTGAATAGTCATTCCATTCACCATATCATTATTTAAAGATTTATTTTCAAACATAAATTCTGCAGCTCCACCCTCAGGATTTGACAATGATAATTTTTCGTTTTTATTCCAAATTGCAGCCTGAATACATTGGATATTTTTATATGCTTTTGTATTTTTCTGTAGTAATGAAAAATTATTTTTTTCTGGTTCAATTGCAAGAATTTCAGCTTTAGGAAAATGAATTGAAAAATATACAGACGCGCAACCAATATTTGCGCCGCCATCTATAATTCTTATCGCATTTGAAAAATCAACTCCATACAAATCATATTGCTTTTCATGAAAAACCTGAAAAAAAATGGCTCTATCAGAATTATTATCTCTTAATTCAAAAGGAGTTTTTAAGAAACTTGCTTTAGCAAAAAATTTTGAATTTTTTTTTGAAATTGTAGATAAAAATAATTTGAAGCCGTTACTAAATCCATACAAACGAATCCAATTAATATTTTCAATTACTTTTAATCCTAAATTTCGAAATCCAATTTTTTTATAAATTCCCATCTAAATAATTAATAAGAAACAAATATAAGCGCGCACCAATTATGTTTATATGTAATGCTGTATTTTGCGTTATTATATTATGACTTCAAGAGAAAAGATTATTACCGGAATTTCTTATTTATTACATCCGAAAAAGCGAAAACTAATTTTATTTGCCAAAAAATTTAAATTGCAAGTAGGTATAGAAATTGGTGGACCTAGCTCTTTTTTTTCACTTAAATCTTATTTACCAATTTATTTATTTGCCAAGAGAATTGATGGCGTAAATTTTAGCAATTCTACAGTTTGGGAAGGGAATATTTCTGAAGGGAATAACTATTCATACTATATTAATAAAACAGGTTACCAATTTATAAGAGAAGCGAGTAATTTATCTAAGATTGAAAATGATAAATATGATTTTTTAGCTTCCTGCCATTGTCTTGAACATGCAGCTAATCCGCTTAAAGCTTTAAAAGAATGGAACAGAGTGCTTAAAAATAATGGTTATATGGTATTAATACTGCCTGATAAAAATCACACATTCGATGCTAATCGTACTGTTACAGTATTTGAGCATTTGAAAAATGATTTTGAAAATGAAACTGATGAAACAGATACTACACACTTTACAGAAATAATAAACTTACATGATATTGAAAAAGATAACGGAATTAAAAACAAAGACCAATTAATCGAAAGAACAAATAATAATATCATTAACAGATGTGTCCATCATCATGTATTTAATTTTGAGCTTATTAAGCAAATGCTTCAGTATGCAGGCTTCTCAACTTATTTGCAGCAATGGGTTGCACCATTTCATATAGTAACAATTGCAAAAAAAATTAATTGATATGCAATGCCATTAATATCTATTTGCATACCAGCTTATAAAAATGTTGAGTTTTTGGAAAGGCTTTTAAATAGTATTTCTATTCAAATTTTTAAAGATTATGAAGTTATTATAACAGATGATAGTCCAGATAATTCAATTGAATATTTAATTAAACAATATCAGGCTTTTAAGGTTTTTTATTATAAAAACGAAATTGCGTTGGGAACACCTGCTAATTGGAATTTAGCAATTTCAAAAGCCAACGGTGAGTGGATTAAATTAATGCATGACGATGACTGGTTTGCTGATGAAACCAGTTTACAAACATTTACCAATTTTGCTTTAAAATATCCGCAAACCCATTTAATTTTTTCTGGTTTTACCGAGATCAAAAGTAATAATCAAAAAAAAAGTTACATAATAAATACAGCAGAAAAAAAGTTGCTTCAAAAATCTCCATTCAATCTTCTCAAGAAAAATTTTATTGGTCATCCAAGCACAACATTAATTAAAAATAAAAGGCAAGAATGGTATGATGAAACAATAAAATGGGTTGTTGATATTGAGTTTTATATAAGATATCTAAAAGACTCGAATTTTATTGCAATAAAAAAAGCATTAATTAACATCGGCGTTCATGATAAACAAGTAACGAAAGAAGTTTTTAGAAATCCTAAAATTGAAATCCATGAAAATTTATATTTATTAATAAAAATTGGAAAAACCAGTTTGAAAAACATTTTCGTTTATGATTATTACTGGCGCTTATTTCGTAACCTAAACATGCGAGATATTCAACAGGTTTTACTTTATTCATCCAATATTCAAATTCCTGATGAAATAAAAAAAATGTTGCATATTCAATTTCAAATTCCATTACCTATATTAAGAATTGGAATACTTTCAAAGTTTTGTATGTTAGCTACAAAAATATTTACGTAACATCTCACATGAAGAAAATTGTTGTAAATACAAGATTGCTCAGAAAAGATCAAATGGATGGCATTGGCTGGGTTACTTACAATACTTTAAAAGAAATAACAATTAATCATCCTGAAATTGAATTTCATTTTTTATTTGATTCAGGAATAGAAAATGAATTTTTATTCAGTAAAAATATTGTTCCCCATAATCTCTTTCCTCCTGCTAAACATGCATTTCTAAATGCTATATGGTTTGAATGGAGCGCAAAAAAATTATTAACCAAATTAAAACCCGATTTATTTTTTTCACCAGACGGGATTTTATGCTTAGGATGGAGTGGTAAACAATATGGAATTATACATGATATAAATTATGAGCATCGCCCAAAAGACTTGAAAGTAACTAATCGGCTTTACTATAAATATTTTATTCCAAAATCTGCAGCAAAGGCGTGTCGGTTGGCAACTGTTTCTGAATATAGTAAAAGAGACATTGTAGAGACTTATAAAATTAATGCTGATAAAATTGATGTAATCCATCTTGGAATAAATGATTTTTTTCATCCATTGAATTCTCTGCAACTAAAGAAAAAAATAAAAGATGAATACACACAAGGTTGCGATTACTTTATCTTTATTGGCACGCTTCATCCAAGGAAAAACATTGCAAGGCTAATTGAAGCCTTTAATTTGTTTAAGACCGAAACCAACAGCAATTTAAAATTACTTCTTGCCGGTAAAGAGATGTATCGTACTTCAGAACTGCATCATTTAAAGAAAAATTCGGCAAATGGAAATGATATAATTTTTACCGGAAGATTACCTGATAACGAACTTGCTGAGTTATTGGCTGCATCTTTTTGTATGATTTTTATTCCATTGTTTGAAGGGTTTGGTTTACCGGTAATTGAAGCCATGCAATGTCATGTGCCTGTGATTGCAAGCAACGTAACTTCTGTACCGGAAATAGTGGGCGATGCAGCATTATTGGTTAATCCATTTGATATTAAACAAATAAAAGATGCCATGCTTAAAATATATACAGATATTAATTTTAAACGATCACTAATTAATAAAGGAAAAATTCGCTGTAGTTTTTTTACATGGAAGAATACCTCTGAATTACTTTGGAATAGTATGATTAAATGTGTCTAAAATTTTATAACGTTATTAATCAGTAATATTAAATTTATAAATGCGCTTTGCCAATCTTCTAACCTTTATTTTTTTATTAATACATCTTAAAGGTTTTGAACAGGAATACAATTATTATCATTATGATATTAATAATGGGTTAAGTGGAATAACGGTTTACACAATAGCACAAGATAAGGACGGTTTCTTATGGTTTGGAACTGAAACGGGGCTAAGCAGGTTTGATGGAAGCCATTTTAAAAACTTTGCATTAGCTGAAGGCTTAAATGAAAATGAAATAATAAATCTTTTTGTAGATTCTAAAAACAGAGTTTGGATTTTTCCTTTCAAAAATTCTATATACTATTATTATAACGGCAAAATATTTAATGAAACGAATGATTCATTATTAAAAAGTATTCATCTTAAAAACGAAATTTTTAGTGCTTGTGAAGATAGTAGTGGTAATATTTATTTTCTTGAAACAAAGAGCTTGCATATTCTAACGAAAAATAATGAGTTAAAAGAAATAAACAGCATTGATGGAAAGCCTTTTTATTTAGATGGATGCGGGATATCACCCAATGGCAACTTCAATTTTTTTTTAAGTTTTAGTGCAGATATTATGAATTTTAAAATCTCTATGTATGAATATAACCACTCGCAACTCATAAAAAAGAAAGCGATAGATGATCGCAATTTTTCAAGAAATAGTGTTATATACAATTCTAATTATATTTTACTAAGAAAAGAGAATTTCTTTCAGGTGTACAACCGTAAAACCAATGAAAGTTTTAATATTAAAATACCGGATCATTTTCATACACTTTCGAATATAGGTGACAGTTGTTTTACTGTATCTACATTGAAAGAAACTTATCTTTTTAATGTTACTAAAAAAAGTATCGTTGATAGTTTTCTCGTAAATAAAACAGTTAATAAATGTTTTAGAGATAATGAAAATAACTTATGGTTTGCAACCATGTCGCATGGTGTATATCGTTTGTCTTCAACAAGATTTAAAATTTACACTCTTGAAAATGGATATACTCCGGCATATTCTTTAAACAGGCTTAATAATACTTTATATATAGGCTCTTCCAGAATGCTGCTGTGGAGTTTAAACTTAAAAAAAGATGAACTTAAGAAATTAAAATTAGGGTTAGAGTATAATATTGGAAAAGTATCTGTAATACAATCTTTTGGTAATCAGAATTTAATTCTGGGTACAGATAATGGTATTTTTAAAGTACGGAATAATCATATTTTAAGTTTTTGGCCAAGAATTTCATTCAAAAGCTTTTTTCTTCACAAAGATTCAATAATAGTTGCTTCAGATCGATTTGTTTTTGATATTCCATTAAATAATTTAAATGCCAGAGACACAATTTGGAATAACAGAGCAACGTCAGTATGCAAAATTAAGAATCGATATTATATAGGAACGCTTGGTAATTTATACAGTATTAAAAAAAACATTAATAATTTACGTGATACTTCAGTATTATTAAAAGAAAAGGTTATAGCACTTGTTAGTGCACCTAATAATTACATATGGGTTGCCACAGGTAATTCTGGTATTATTTGCATGCGCAATGATAAAATAGTTTATCAAATAACAACTAAAACGGGGTTACCAAGTAATTCTTGTCGTTGTGTTTATTTATTTAATAAAAATTTATGGATAGGTACCGATAAAGGCGTTTGCAAAATTAATATCTCCAGTTATCCATTTAATATTACTCATTATACCGCTGCTGAAGGTTTAGATTGTGACATAATTAATTCTATTTATGTTAAAAACGATTCTGTATTTGTAGGAACCCCTTTCGGAGTTACTTTTTTTTCATCTGAAAAGATCCAAAGCAAATCTATTTGTGAATTAAAAATATTAGGTGTTAACTCAAAAAATATTAATTGGTATGATAATCAAAGCAAAATTCATTTATCAAACAATGATAATTTTTTGCATTTTGAATACACAGCCATTTCATTCATATCGGCAGGTGATATTACTTATTATTATCAGCTAAAAGGATTAGATAATTCGTGGCAATCAACAAAACAAAATTCTGTTGAATTTGAATCTCTCCCTTCGCGAAATTACACATTCAATATATATGCAATTAACAGGTATGGTATAAAAAGTAAAACCATTTCAATTCTTTTTACAAAAGAAAAAATGTTTTGGCAATTATGGTGGGTTCAAATAATATTATTAATCTGTTTTATATTTTTAATATGGCTACTGGTTAGGATAAGAATTAAGACAATTAGAGAAAAAGCAAATAATAAAATTTTACGTGAAAAGAAGATGCATGAACTTGAACAAATGGCGTTACGTGCTCAAATGAATCCGCATTTTATTTTTAATAGCCTTAATTCGTTGCAACAATATGTATTTGCCGGAAATGTTTTAGAAGCAAACCAATTTATTACCGCCTTTTCGTCGCTAATTCGCCAAACTCTATATATTTCGGAAAAAAAATTTGTTACCTTAAATGAAGAAATAAAATATTTAGATACATATCTTCATATAGAGCAAACAAAATATGATAATAATTTTGATTATTTTATATATGCGGATAATACTGTTTCAAAAAAGCAAATAGCTATACCACCGTTGCTTTTACAACCTTATATTGAAAATAGTATAAGGCACGGAATATTAAATTTGCTAAATAAAAGAGGACGCATAGAAGTTAACTTTATTATTGAAGATGATTATTTAAAGTGTACGCTTGAGGATAATGGAATTGGCAGAGAAAATGCATATAAATTAAGAGATAGTTTTCGTGTAAGCCATCAATCAAAGGGCATGGAATTAGTAAAGAAAAGAATTGCAGGCTTAAACCATCTTTACAATATAAATATTCTGGTTTTGATTGAAGATATAAGAAAAGATAATTGTACGGGCACTCGTGTTATTATAAAACTGCCTTTATATTATGATAAATAATAAATCTATACGGGCAATAATAATTGAAGATGAGCCTAAGAATATAGCTTTACTAAATAAGATGCTTGAAATGTATTGCCCAAATGTAACAGTTGCTGGCAGTGCTAATTCAATAAAAAATTCTATTAAGCTTATTAAAGAAACCGATCCTGATCTTGTTTTTCTTGATATAGAAATAAGCGGAGGAAATGCATTTCAGCTTTTAGATATTTTGCAACCAGTGAAGTTTGATATAATTTTTGTAACTGCTTATGATAATTATCTTCTTAAGGCAATCAGATATTCTGCATTAGACTATTTATTTAAACCTATCAATATTGCTGAGCTTGTTTCTGCTGTCAATAAATCAATTAATAAAACCCGTAATCAGGATATTTCTGAAAAAGTTGAGGAGGTGCTTCAAAACTTTATAATGCGAAAATCATCCGCAACAATTACAATACCTACAACCTTCGGATTTCATTTAATAACAGTTCATGACATAGTAAGATGTGAAGCGAAAGGTAGTTATACTAATATATATTTAACTGACGGAAAAAATTATGTTGCTTCAAAAAGTTTAAAGGAATATGAGGATATATTGCCTTCAGATATTTTTTTTAGAACTCATCATTCGCATTTAGTAAATATGAATTTCATTACAAAATATAACAAAGGAAAAGGTGGCACAATAGAAATGAAAGATAAATCTGAAATACCACTTGCTGCGCGTAGAAAAAATGATTTCTTACAATTCTTTTATGTACCAGATCACACTTATTAAATTAAAAGCTACACTTATAACATAAACTGTTACAGTTACAAAACGAGGGTAAAAGTATTTGTACTTATTTCCTATCATTGCAATGTTCTACCCTAAATCCTTTAATGAATTGTTATTCCAACTTTAACTAACTGGCTTGTTATGAAACAATGTAAATCTTTAATTATTTTATTTTTTTTCTTTGCTATTATTTCCAGTTGCAAAAAAAGTGATATTTATCAACCCTCAAATACCTCAGCCACAAATTCTAAAGAGGTTTCTTTATTAAAAGACGGTAGCGTCTTTACTTTGTCTATTCGACCAGGTCAAAAAAATAGTCAGGACGTATATGTAGTTGAAGAAGCAGGTACCAAATCTGGGAACGTTAATTATGTACCTGAACTAAGTATTGCATCGTGGACAGTAAATGGGAACTTGTATACTTCAGGATGTTATATAAGATTTGATGAGCTTACTAAAGTGCCTCAATCTGCAAAAGTTATATCTGCAGAACTTCACTTATACAGTTTACCTTCTTCTATAAGTACTCCTCAAGGAAATTATGGAAACAATGCATGTGTAATAAAAAGAGTTACACAAACATGGGATGAGTCTGAAATAAATTTTACGAACAAACCTGCATCAACTTACATAGATGCGGCAATACTACCTCCTTCAACTAATCAATGGAATTATAATCCTGTTATAGATGTAAGTAAATTGGTCACATATATGGTTGCTCACCCAGACCAAAATTTTGGTTTCTATATTAGACTTAAAAAACAAGAAATTTATCGCTCTATGGTTTTTGGAAGTTCAGAACAACCAACTAGCAATTTTCGTCCAAAATTAGTAATAAAATATATAGAATAAAATTTCAACCCTTCATTCCAAAGCCATTCTTTCGAATGGCTTTTTTTATTTAATTTAAGATTGGAAATATTAGTTTTGAAATATGACTGCAGATAATTCTTTTATAGCTGATCAGTTTTCTTTGCTTGCAAAGCTGATGAATATTCACGGTGAAAATAGTTTTAAAGCAAAAGCATATTCATCTGCTGCGTTCACCATTGATAAATTACCGCAACAGCTTTCAGAAATAGCTTCAGATAAATATGCTTCAATAAAAGGCATTGGAGATTCAGCAGCAAAAAAAATAAATGAAATTCTTGAGCGTGGAGAAATTGTTGCGCTTACAGAACTTATTAATAAAACACCTGAAGGCATAATGCAGATGCTGAGCATAAAAGGAATTGGACCAAAAAAAATTACGGTTATCTGGAAAGAAATGAGCATTGAAAGTATTGGCGAATTGTTATACGCCTGTAACGAAAATCGTTTAACATTATACAAAGGATTTGGCGAGAAAACACAAAAAAGCATTCAGGAATCTATTCAGTATTTTCTTGATAACATTGGCAGCTATTTGTATGCGCAGATTGAAAAATTTGCTTTGTCATTCGATGAAAAGTTAAAGATCAAGTTTCCTCAAAATTCATTTTTACAAACAGGGATTTTTCGCAGGCATATAGAAACAATTGAAAAGCTGGAGTGGGTTACAAATATTGATGCAGCTTCGTTACAGGTATTTTTGTTGGAAAATAATTTTGTTACAGAAAAATTGGAAACGGAAGAATCTGTTTTTCAAGGAAAAGAAGAAAATATTTTATTACATTTTTATCATGCAGAAACTACGCAACTTTATTATAAATTATTTGAGACATCATGCAGCAAAGAATTTTTAAATGCTTGGAACGATAAATTTTTTTCTGATGCTTCAAACAATTATTCATCAGAAGAAAAAATTTTTGAAAAAGAAAAAGTACAATTCATTCCTGCTTATTTAAGAGAAAGCGCAGAAATAATTAATAAAGCTTCTCAGAATAATTTAGCTGAAGTTATTCAAACAAAAGATATCACAGCCATTATTCATAGTCATTCAAAATGGAGTGATGGTAATAATACAATTGAAGAAATGGTGAAAGCTGCTATTGAAAAAGGGTTACAATATTTAGTGATAAGTGATCACTCTAAAACGGCATTTTATGCAAATGGTTTAACAGAAGAAAGGTTGAAAGCACAGCATGCAGAAATTGATGAACTAAACGAAAAATTAAAATCTTTTAAAATTTTTAAAAGCATTGAAAGTGATATTTTAAATGATGGAAATCTTGATTATTCAGATGAAATACTTTCAACATTTGATATTGTAATTGCATCAATTCATTCAAACTTAAAAATGAGCGAAGAAAAAGCAATGATGCGTTTACTAAATGCAATAAAAAATCCTTTTACTTCAATACTTGGGCATTGCACAGGAAGATTATTACTAAGCCGAACAGGTTATCCAATAAATCATAAAAAAATAATAGATGCCTGCGCTGAAAATAATGTTGTGATGGAATTAAATGCACATCCGCGAAGACTTGATATTGATTGGCGGCATATTAATTATTGCATTGAAAAAAATGTTTTGATTTCTATAGATCCTGACGCACATTCTGTCGGCGGTTTTAATGATCTTAAATATGGTGTTCTCGCTGCACAAAAAGCAGGCATAATCAAAGAACAGAATCTAAGCAGCTATTCTTTATCAGACTTTAAAGTCTTTCTTAAAATACAAAAAGAAAAAAGAAATTAAGCAACTTTAA
>CAXSDU010000030.1:22649-33980 GCA_964236165.1 uncultured Parafilimonas sp.
CTTACTCATTTTACTTTTATCAAATTTCTTGGTTGCATAATCAAGAGTAACATGTAACTCTTTTTTATTACTGCCAGGCATTTCAAACATAGCATCAGTAAGTATGTGTTCGCATATGCTTCTTAAACCTCTGGCACCTAATTTAAATTCCAATGCCTTGGTTACCATAAATTCAAAAACATCTTCATCTATAGTAAGCTTAATGTTTTCAAATTCAAACAAGCGTGTGTATTGTTTTATTAAACTGTTTTTGGGTTCAGTTAAAATTAATCGTAGCGTGTCAGCCGTAAGCGGATTTAAAAAAGTTATAACCGGTAAGCGCCCAAGTAATTCAGGAATTAAACCAAAGCTGCGCATATCCTGTGCATTTACAAACTGTAAAAGATTTTTACGTTGTTGCTCTTGCTCATCTTTATTCACATTAAAACCAATTGCATTGGTATTTATTCGGCGGGCAATTACTTTATCAATTCCATCGAACGCACCACCACAAATAAATAAAATATTAGTAGTGTTGATCTTTATCATTTTTTGTTCAGGATGTTTTCTTCCGCCTTGCGGTGGAACCAGAACTTCAGTTCCTTCCAACATTTTTAGTAACCCTTGCTGAACACCTTCACCGCTAACATCTCTTGTAATTGACGGGTTATCGCCTTTGCGCGCAATCTTATCAATCTCATCTATAAAAACAATTCCTTTTTCTGCAGCAGCTACATCATAATTGCAAGCCTGCAATAAACGTGTAAGCATGCTTTCCACATCTTCACCTACATAACCGGCTTCTGTAAAAACAGTTGCATCTACAATAGCGAATGGAACGTTCAGCAATTTTGCAATTGTTTTTGCCAATAAAGTTTTTCCTGTTCCTGTTTCACCCACCATTATAATGTTACTCTTTTCAATTTCAACATCATCTGTTTGTAGCTTACGTGTAATTCTTTTATAGTGATTATATACAGCTACAGAAAGAATTTTTTTTGCATCTTCCTGTCCTATTACATACTGATCAAGATAATTTTTTACCTCTACTGGTTTGCGAATGTTAAATTTATATTGCGTGGTAAGCGTTTCGTCTCTTACCTGCAATTCCTGCAAAATGATTTCCTGAGCGTGTTCAATACAGTTTTCGCAAATATGCCCTTCCTGACCGGCGATAAGAATTTTAACTTCATCGCGGCTGCGACCACAAAATGAACAATGGAGATTTGTTTGTTTAGGCATTTTTATAAATCCGTTATTCTGTTATCTGCAAATATAAAACTTATAAATTTTGCACTTAATTAATTAATATTTTCTTATATACAAATCAGATTTTTTCAATAACACTATCAACAATACCATATTCCACTGCCTCTTTGGCATCCATCCAGTAATCACGATCAAAATCTTTTAATATACGTTCATATGTTTTACCTGTATTATCGGCAAGAATTTGTGCACTGATTTCTTTTGTACGTTGCATTTGCTTTGCATGAATTTCTATATCAGCACTGGTTGCCTGGAAATATCCGCCAATACTCGGCTGATGAATCATCACCTCTCCATGCGGATAAATTACTCGTTTTCCTTTTACACCACCGCTTAATAATATAGAACCCATACTTGCCGCAAGCCCCATACAAATTGTAACAACCGGCGATTGCATCATACGCATTGTATCATAAATTACCATACCACTTGTTACAACGCCACCAGGGCTATTAATATAAAATTTAATTTCTTTACCGGGCTTATCTGCATCAAGTAATAATAATTTACTTACCACATCTCTTGCTGTTTTATCTTCTACTGCACCCCACAAATAAACGGCTCTGTTTTTTAAAAAAAGCTGTTCCATTTTTTTCATGAGGTAAGGAGATTGTTCCGGCTTTTCTTCTTTCGGCTGTTCTTCCTCATCATCATTCAAAGGCGCTAATGCATATTTTAAATCAATCATAAATTTTCGTTTGTAATTGTTCTTAAACTATTTTTTTTCTTTTCTCGGATTAGTTACTAAAACTTCATCTATCACGCCGTAAGCTTTACTTTCATCCGCATTCAGCCAGAAATCACGGTCGCAATCTGCTTCCACTGTTGCAATTTCTTTTTCTGTATGATGCGCAATTATACTGTATAACTCATGTTTTATTTTACGAATTTCTTTTGCAGTAATCTCAATATCTGTTGCTTGTCCGCCGATAGAACCAAAAGGCTGATGCAACATAATACGGCTATGTTTTAAAGCACTGCGTTTTCCTTTTACACCAGCACACATTAAAATTGCAGCCATACTTGCTGCAATACCAGTACAAATTGTAGAAACATCAGGACTAACAAATTGCATTGTATCATAAATACCTAAACCTGCATATACACTGCCGCCCGGGCTGTTTATATACATCTGAATATCCCGCGTTCTATCTGTACTGTCTAAAAATAATAACTGCGCTGTAACAATGTTTGCAACATAATCATCAACAGGTTCACCTAAAAATATAATTCTATCCATCATAAGACGACTGAACACATCCATACTTGCTACATTTAATGGACGTTCTTCAATTATATAAGGCGTAAGATTAGTAATGTTATGCTGCTTGTAGCCATGTAAAGTATTCGAGTTTATACCTCTGTGCTTTACGGCATATTTTTCAAATTCCTTTCCATAATCCATATAAATAATATTTATTTTTTGCGATGAAGATATATAATAACCAAAATCATGCAAAGCGAATATCAGGACAAAAGGACAGAATTATTTATATTTTTTAACAGCTTTATTCATTCAAAGGTTTCAGCATTTTAATAGGGCAACCAAAATGACAAGCATTTCCTAATCGCTTTTGAATAATTACAAAACCTAATTTTTTATACATGATAAGAGCGGCAGTTAATTCAGGCATACTTTCAAGATACATATTTGTAAAGCCTTTTTCTTTGGCGAAATCAAAACATTTATTCATCAGCATTTTTCCTATTCCATGTTTACGTGCATGCGGCAATAAATATAATTTTACCAGTTCGCAATAATTATCGGGCAATCCATCCGTTGTATAAATGCCGCATCCGCCAATAATTTCATTATCTATAGTTGCCACATAATATATTGTATAGGGTTTTTTAAAAAGCTGAAATAAATTATCTGTTGTTTCATCATAATAAACAGTGCCGGGTTTATTTGCATTAAACTCTTCCAGCACCTGTCTTATTATTAAAGCAAGTTTTACATTATCTTCTTTTTGTATTTCGCGTATAAAAATATTCATCAGTTTACAATTAAAACAGGAATCTTTAATTTATGGCGTACATGATTTACTGTTTCACCATAAATAAAATCTTTTATACCTGCGTGATGATGCGCGCCCATAACAAGCATATCTGCCTGCGCATTTTCTACAATGCGCACAATTTCATTAATGCGATCCCGATAACCTAATTGCGTTTGCACAGTATAACCCATTTGTTTTAATTGCGCAGCAAGCACTTCAAGCCGTTCAGCATCTTTTCTTGTTTCAATATCATCTGTTGCGTTACCGGAAAAATTGGCTGAAGCAGTTTCAACAATGTGCAGTAAAATATAAGATGCCTCAATATTGCCTTGCTTTATTGCATGTGCGATCAGCTTTTCATCCATTATTTTAAAATCGAGCGCAACAGCAATTTTTTTAAATGGTTCAACCGAAAGATTAAATAATTGCGGAATTTCTCCATGAATACTTTCGCTTTTTTTCTGCTTTCGCTTTGTATATAATGGATAAACTGTCATCACTACAAACAACCATATAAAAAATAATGCAGCAATGCTGATGATTGTTTTTAAAATAAGATGACCTTCTTCATTATATGTTCCTATCATTTCCTGTACTACTAATCTTACATTTAAAAAAATAAGAATGGCAGCAACGAGCCAGGAAAGAATTTTTGTATGAAGCTTTATAGCAAAACTTCCCATAGACTTTTTGTCGCTTACAAAATGTATTAGAGGAATTACTGCAAAACCTAACTGCAGACTTAATAAAACCTGACTAAACACAAGCATGTTATCAATCTGAGACTCTCCATAAAAAGAAATTATAATTACCGCTGGAACTATTGCAAGCAGCCTTGTAATCAATCGCCGCAACCATGGATTAATACGAAGGTGCAAGTAACCTTCCATTACAACCTGCCCTGCTAAAGTTCCGGTTACGGTTGAGCTTTGCCCGGCAGCGATTAATGCAATGGCGAATAAAGCAGGCGCGAGTGTTGTGCCAAGCATAGGTTTTAATAAACGATGTGCATCTTCTATCCGGGCAACCGAAGACTGACCATGAAAATAAAAAACTGCGGCTGCAAGAATTAATATGCCGGCATTAACAAAAAATGCTGCATTCAAAGCAATTGTGCTATCAATAATATTATACTTAATAGCTTTTTTAATTCCCGGTTCGGTGTTACGGATTTTTCTTGTTTGCACCAGCGCTGAGTGCAGGTATAAATTATGCGGCATAACTGTGGCGCCAATAATGCCAACAGCTATATATAATGCCCGGCTGTTTAATGCTGTTGGAACAAATCCTGTTATAATCCCATGTATATCCGGCTTTGCAAAAAATATTTCTATTATAAATGATAAACCGATAATCAACACCAAAGCAATAATAAAAGATTCCATTGCACGCATACCTTTTTTCTGCAGGTAGAAAAGTAAAAAAGTATCGAGCACTGTTATACAAACGCCCCAAACCAGCGGCAAACCTGTTAGCAGTTGAATGCCTAATGCCATGCCTAATACTTCTGCTAAATCACAAGCAGCAATAGCAATTTCGGCCAAAATATATAAGCAAAAATTTGTAACCGGCGGATATACTTCCCGGTTTGCCTGTGCCAAATCTTTTCGTCTTACAATACCCAGCTTTGCACTTAAAGATTGTAAGAGCAAAGCCATAAGATTACTCATCAATAAAACCCAAATCAGTTTATACCCAAATTGTGCGCCGCCCTGTAAATCTGTTGCCCAATTTCCAGGATCCATATAGCCAACACTTACCAAATATGCAGGACCGAGATAAGGCAGAATTTTCCTGATTCCTTTGCGTTGTTTGGTTGTATCAATTGTTTCGTGAACAGTGCTTAAAGAATTTCTTATATCAATAGATTCCATTTATAAAGGATTTACCTGAATGGCATTTGCCACCTGTTCGCTTACATGAAAAGATTGTTTGTTCTTAATTTTTACTTCGATTGAATTATCAAAACTTAGCTTTTGTTTTACTTCAAGCTTCGTTCCTATGTGAACATCTCGGTTGTTTAAAAACATAAGCAAATCGCTCGATTGATTTTGAACCGAAGTAATAATTGCCAATGTATTTAAAGGCAAATCAACCAGGGGTATTTGTTGTTGCTGATTGATTTTTCCATTGTTGTCTGGAATTGGATCGCCGTGCGGATCAAATTTTGGATAACCTAGAAATGCATCGAGTTTATCAACCAGTTTTCTGCTGGTAACATGCTCAAGCTGTTCTGCAACTTCATGCACTTCTTCCCAACTAAATTGTAATTGGTTTACTAAAAAATATTCCCACAACCTGTGCCGGCGAATAATATTTAAAGCCGCTTTATTACCTTCTTTGCTTAATCTGAAACCTTTGTATGGATTGTAATTAAGCAAATTTTTTACCTGAAGTTTCTTAAGCATGTCAGTAACAGAAGCAGGTTTTGTTTTAATATGATCTGCCAAAGCATTGGTAGTAACACTTTCAAAACTTTGCTGTAAATGATAAATCGACTTAATATAATTTTCTTCTGCAACAGTAAAATTAGACTGCACGTAAATTATTTTTAGACAAATCTAAAAAAAAATATGAACACTTTACTTTTTAAAAATTATTTTTAACGAAAGAAGGATATGAAAAGAATTTTTACATTTTGCGTCTTAGGTATTTTATTTTTTTCATGTAAGAATTCTGACAAAGAAAATAAACCACTAACTGCAGCAGATTTTTTAAAATTTTATTCAGCGCTTAACATTCCATTAAACATAACAGATTCTGGTTTAATAAATATTGGTGATACATCAACAATTACAGCAACTATGTTTACGCAGTTCATTCCTGATTCTGCGGTTGAACGTGTTTTACAAAGTGAGGTTCCAAAATACATTATACATCCTGTTGGCATCATTCATTTTAAAACAACAGATTATCTTCTCACAAAATTTATATCAGGCAAAATAATTAAGCTCGTAGTTTTTGTGTTGGATGAAAAACATCAATATAAAACTTCATTATTGCTTTTAATTAATAATAATACTGACAATTTTTTTTATAGCGTTTCAATAACCAATGAACCGACTTTTATTATTAGAAAACAAAAATTAGACACAGATAAAAAGATTTTATATAACAGGAATGGTTATGCATATAGTGAATCAACAAACACATTTACTGTAGTGATGAATGATTCGAATGAAGAAAAATCGCGAGATATAATAAATCCTGTTGATACGCTTTCTGCTTTAAATAAGTTTAGCGGAGATTATATTACCGATAAGAAAAATTTTATTTCTGTTAGAGATGGAAAAAATACCCGCACGTATATTTTCTTTATTCATTTTGAAAAAAATAATGCAGCATGTATTGGAGAATTAAAAGGCGAAATGACTTTAACCAATGAACCAAATGCTGTTTACCAGGAAAGTGGAGACCCGTGTGTAATTCGTTTTAAGTTTACTGCTACAAATATTAAAGTAAAAGAAGATGGCGATTGCGGAAATTATCGCGGCATTACTTGTCCATTTGATTTTACTTTTAAAAAGAAAAAATTGAATAAAACCAAACTCAAATAGATTTTTTCACCTTTCTAAAAATGTCGTTCACGAAATTAATTTAACTGCTTAACGTTATAGTTAACGTGTACAAAATACATTTATAATTTAAGCATTATATTGCGCGCCTTACAAAACAGCAGCTATGGATTTTAAAAATTTCAATGTTCCTTATTCTTCAGATGAGAGATATACAAAACGCGTTGCTTACTTTTCAATGGAATATGCCATTCATCAGCCACTAAAAATTTACAGTGGTGGTTTAGGTTTTCTTTCTGGTTCGCATTTACGCAGTGCGTACGAATTAAAACAAAATCTTATTGGTGTAGGTATTTTATGGAAGTATGGTTATTACGATCAGGCACGTAACCAGGATCAAACCTTACAGGTAACCTGGATGGAAAAAAATAATAGTTTTCTCGAAGAAACAAATATCAAATTTCAAATCATCGTTCACGATACACCGGTTTGGGTTAAAGCCTATTATTTAAATCCTGAAACATTTAATACAGCGCCGTTATTTTTATTAAGTACGGATTTACCAGAGAATGATTATGTATCTCAAACAATTTGTCATCGTTTGTACGATGCGAATGTTTCTACAAAAGTGGCGCAATTTATTTTGCTCGGAATCGGTGGTGCAAAATTGATTGATGAATTAAATTTTAATCCTGACGTTTATCATTTAAACGAAGCACATGCAATTTCTTCTGCATTTTATTTATTGAAAAAATTCAAGAGTGTTGAAAAATTAAAAAGGCATCTTGTATTTACTACACATACACCGGAAGAAGCAGGCAATGAAAAACATGATATTTATTTATGTGAAAAAATGAGTTACTTCTGTGGCTTTAGTATTGATGAAGTAAGAAAACTTACCGGTCTTCAGGATAATCAATTTAATCATTCACTGGCAGCGTTGCGTTTTGCAAGAATTGCAAATGGTGTTTCAAAATTGCATGGCAAAGTTTCAAGAGAAATGTGGAACAAGTATAGTGGCATTTGTCCGATAACTTCAATTACAAATGCACAAAATTTTCGTTATTGGGCAGATAAACAATTATATCAGGGAATGGAAGACGGTAACGATTGGCGTATGGATGACCGCAAATGGTATTTAAAAAAGCGTGCCTTTGAAATTGTAGCAGATCAAACAGGAAAACTTTTCAATCCAAATATTCTTACTATTGTTTGGGCAAGGCGTTTTGCGGGTTATAAGCGTGCAGATATGCTAACGTATGATATGGATCGCTTTAACAGGTTGCTTTCAAATAAAAAATATCCTGTTCAAATAATCTGGGCTGGCAAACCTTACCCGGTTGATTATCCTGCAATAACACAATTTAATAATCTTGTGCATCTTAGTAAAAATTATAAAAATGTTGCAGTTATAATTGGTTATGAATTAGCATTGAGCAAACGCTTAAAACAAGCTTCAGATATTTGGTTGAATAATCCGCGTGTACCAAGAGAAGCTTCGGGAACAAGCGGAATGACCGCAGCTATGAATGGTGCAGTAAATTTTTCAACTGATGATGGATGGATTCCTGAATTTATAAATCATGGTAACAATGGTTTTGTTACTGAAATGGTGGATTACAAAAACATGAGTGTTCACGAGCAGGATGAATTTGATCTTAATAACATGTATAAAATTTTAGAAGAACAAATACTTCCTCTATATTACGAGAATCACGAAACATGGCGGCAAATAGTTAAAAACGGAATGCGTGATGTGCGTTTTGAGTTTGACAGTAATCGTATGGCACATGAATACTACGAGAAAATGTATAACGCAGTTGAACAACTAAATCTTTCGCAAAATTTTACAAAGCAAGAAGCATAATATTCTTAAAGAGTTTATAGAATATTTTTAGTAAAGACAGCTTGATTATTTAGTCAGGCTGTCTTACTTTGTTGCATGATCAAAAAACTCTTTTTTGCAGTAGTACTATTTTTTAACTTTTGCTGTATTGCTCAAACAAACAATCAGAATATTTTACCAAGACCAAAATTAGTTGTAGGTATTGTAATTGATCAAATGCGGTGGGATTATTTATATCGTTACTATTCTTTGTTTCCTGAAAATGGTGGTTTTAAAAAAATGCTCACACAAGGCTTTTCCTGCGAGAATACACTAATACCTTATACACCAACTGTAACAGCAGCTGGTCATAGTTCTATTTATACGGGATCTGTACCAGCAGTTAATGGTGTTGTTGGTAATGTTTGGTTTGATAAACTTGAAAATAAAGTTGTGTATTGTGCAGACGATGATTCTGCAAATACTATTGGCGCTTTAGATGATGCAGGCAAAATGAGTCCAAAAAATTTGCTTGCAACAACTGTTGGTGATGAATTGCGTATAGCAACAAACTTTTCATCAAAAGTAATTGGCATTTCTATTAAAGACAGAGCTGCAATATTTCCTGCAGGTCATGCTGCTAATGCTGCTTATTGGTATGATGGAGAAAATGGAAATTTTATAACCAGTTCTTATTATATGGATAAGTTGCCATCATGGATAAATACATTTAATAAACGTGACTTGCCAGATTCTTTTTACCATCTTAACTGGAACTTAAGTTTGTCTCCGGACATATATCAGCAATATTTTGGTAACGATTATCAACCTTATGAAGCGCAACCATTGGGTGCTGATCAAAAACAATTTCCTTATTCGCTCAAAGCATTTATAAAAAAAGATTATGAAAGAATTGCTTCCACGCCATATGGCAATAGCATTCTTGAAGATTTGGCGAAAGATGTTATTTTAAATGAAAGCATGGGGCAAAACAACAACACAGATTTTCTTGCAGTAAGTTTTTCATCACCTGATTACATCGGTCATGCTTATGGACCAAATTCCTGGGAACAAATGGATGATTATATTAAATTAGACAGTTTGCTTGGAGATTTTTTTTCATTTTTAGATAATCAAATTGGAAAAAATAATTATACTGTATTTCTTACTGCAGATCATGGTGCAGCAAATAGTGTAGGTTTTTCACAGTTACATAAATTGCCCGGCGAGGCTTTTAACGAAGCGTCTTATTATAATGTACTTAATCAGTTGCTAAAAATAACTTACAATGCATCTAACCTTATCCGCGGCATTTTTGAATACCAAATAGATCTTAATCATCAGGTGATAGATTCTTTAAAACTAAATGAGCAAAACGTTATTCAAACAATAATAACTTATTCGCAACAGCGAAAAGAGATTGCCCAGATTTTTCCAACATCAGCAATAAGTAATGCGCCAGTTACTTCAAAGCAGAAAGAAATGTTCCAGAACGGATATTTTCCACAAAGAAGCGGAGATATTCAATTTGTTTTGAAACCTGGTTATGTTGATGGTAGCGGCAAAGGAACAACACATGGATTATGGAATCCTTATGATGCGCACATTCCTTTGCTCTGGTATGGTTGGGGAGTAAACCAGGGAAAAACTAACCGCGAAGTTTATATGACAGACATTGCTCCTACAGTTTCAGCATTATTGCACATTCAAATGCCAAGTGGTTGCGTTGGTAAAGTAATTAGTGAAGTAATAAAATAGATTCTTCAAAAATAAAAAAGCTCCTGCGCAAACAGGAGCTTATAGTTCTTCAATCAATATTATTTACGGAGCAACTAACCTAAAACCGTTACCATGAATATTCACAATTTCAATTTGCTCATCATCTTTTAAATATTTGCGAAGCTTGGCAATATAAACATCCATGCTTCTTCCATTAAAATAAGTATCGCTTCCCCAAATTTTCTTTAACGCTCTTTCGCGTGGTAATAAATCATTTTTGTGTTCTGCAAGCATTTTAAGTAACTCGTTTTCTTTTGGAGAAAGTGTTTGCGTTTTTCCATCATGCGCCAGTTCACGCAGTTTTGGATTGAAATGATAGCGACCTAAATCAAATTCAAGATTTTCACTTTCTCTATTTAATTCTTCATTGCGTTTAAGAATGGCTTTAATTTTTAAAAGCAATACTTCACTATCAAATGGTTTTGTAATATAATCATCGGCGCCAAGTTTGTATCCTTGTATAATATCTTCTTTCATTGTTTTGGCACTCAAAAAGAAAAGCGGTACATCCGGATCTATATCTCTTATTTCTTCTGCAAGCGTAAAGCCATCCATATTAGGCATCATTACATCAAGCAAACAAATATCATATTTCTCACGCTGAAATGCAGCAAGGCCAAGCCTACCATCTCTTTCGAGCGTTACTTCATAGTCGTTTAATTCCAGGTAATTTTTTAAAACCATTCCAAGGTTTGTATCATCTTCGCACAATAAAATCTTGTATTTCTTTTCTTCCATTTTATTTTATTTAGTAGTGATAATATCAATTACAAATGCCTTAGCATTAAATAATTTAGTTAAAGATAAGATTGATTAAAAGAATATTAAAGCAACTAAGTAGTTTAACGGATGTTTATATTTTTACAATGAAACAAAAATAATATTAACTCAGCCTGACAGATTAAAAAATTAATGTAATTAGCAAGGTTTTAATTGCATCAAAGTTTTATAAGTACATATCAAA
>CAXSDU010000031.1:0-33835 GCA_964236165.1 uncultured Parafilimonas sp.
TTTTGCCTGCTTAATTTGTAGCGTTTTACTATGGTCAGTTTAAGCGTTTTTTCCATTATTGAGTAATACTATAATATCTTTTATTCATAATCTTAAAATCAAAAGGTATGAACACCCTATCAAATTTTGCGCAGTTGACTTTTATAATTTGAGTAATAAAATGATCGTTGGTACTATGGTAAGTCTCTTTCCCAATGCGAAAGATTATCAATTGCTTCTGCATTATCAGGTACGATCATCAGTTTAATATCGATAGGAGATTTAGGAATAACATACGCTGACATTGTAGAAACTGTTTCATCAAACACCCAACATTCCTCTGGCAGCGAATACCCGTGAAAAAAATTACAAAAAACCCACCTCAAGTTTGAGTTTTGAGGATTGATTTGTTTTATCGTCTTTCTAATTTTTTCTAACCTTTTCTTTTCAACTTCTGGTCCATCAAATGTTTCTATACCAATATGTATTACAGCAGTGTTTTGCGAGTCAAACTGCTGCATTGCACTATATACTTGATTTTTAATATCACGGGCTTTTGCCCACAAAGATTCCGCAGCATCACAACTCCACAAAACGCCATACGCTGCGGCAATGTCTGAAATATATAAATTGTTTATTTGACCATCGCCAACTCTAAAAAAGTTTGCGTATAAGCCTGAGGTAAATCCTTTATTCATCATCGGTTTTTTTGCTATTAAGGCACGCAACATTGGCGAACCATGCTTAACACTGTTTTTAATTAAATGTTCTTTAATTGCACCTATATCAACGAACTCTAAATCAATGTCAACTTGCTCGTTGGATACAATTTTACCAGCAATAGCCAATTCAAGTTTATGTTCTAATAAATCTTTTAAAAATGTGTCGGGCAACGATTCAAGTTCAACATGAAATACAATATCCAATATTATATTTCTTTGCAGAAGCGCTTTACTTACATACGAAATCATTTTTTGCCGTTTGGCTGTTTCTCTATATGTGTATTCGGGAGTTTTTGATTGTCTTTTGCATTCAATGTTCCATATTTTCCCATTTTTTTCAGCCATTATATCCGGAGTTTTTTCTGCATGCCTTTCAGTAATAAATGTTACTCGATGACCGTTTCTCGCCCATAACAAGGCAGTTAAAATTTCAAACAAAAGAGCATCGGCTTCAGACCTTCTTTTCCTCAACAAAGTCTTAATTTTATTTTCAATACCAGTGATACTCTTTAATAAACCTAAATCACTTCCAAGACGTTTAAAAATGGGAACTACTCTTGCGCCTTGATAATACTCATATTTATGAGGTTCATTAATAAGCATATCTATCAGGTATAGATACCACCCTATTGAATCATCCTTCACAACCATAAGTGTTCCTTCGGTTAGAGGTTCGGAAAAAGGTTTGGTGCTTCTGAATTCAAGTGCTACTTTCTTTTCAATATCTATTTTTCTCTTTTGCCAATCCTCCTTTGTCATGAAAGACATAAACCATTTCCACGCATTAATCACATCAAAATCATCGTATTTGTTCAATTCGTATTGTTCTTTGGGAATTCTAAGCATTTTTAAATTTAATCTTTTTAGTCACCTGTGAATTTAGAGCAACATAATTGCAACGTTGATAGGGTAATAATGGCTATCCCTTTAGTTATAGCGCTGCTCAATATTATTGATGTAACTGCTTATAGTATACTAAATTGAAGGAGTAACACTTTTAAAAGCAGCAGAAAAACATTACTACAAGTATATCTAAACGTACTGCGGCATCAGTAATGCATTTTATTTAGGATCCAGTTATATCACTGCAATGCTGGTAAATCGTGGAAAGCAAACTTAAGTGATTAATTATTAATTTAGTTCTGTGACGCCGTATGGTGCTATTATTTGTTTTGAATTTAATAGGCCAATCGAAATAGTAATTCTTTTGGGAGCATGTAACATATTCAATCATTACTAAGCCATATGAGTATTATACATCAAATGAAAAAGTTTACAGGAAATTACTCAAACACAAATCACAATTTCGTGATTCAAAATCTATCAGGGCCTCAGATTGATAACGAGTATTTGCCTGCAATCAGTATTATTAAAAATATTCTGCAAAGAGGATGTCCAACACTTCCATCAAAATTTATTCAATCTAAACTTGGAAAAATTGATTTAACCAAGCGATTACCACTCATAGATTTTCAGCCTGCTGAATGGGAGAGAATAATTCGTGGCAGTATAAAAGCTAATTACTACCCTGCACAAAAATTCTTTGATAGACTAATTTTTAATTTTTTTTCTGAGTTTCATTTTTTACAGCAATTGCTTGTTCCGGAAGTTCCAATCAATTTTATTACACAAATAGATGTAGATGAATTTGACAGCTCACAGGTTGACTTTTATTTGCCACAGGCATTCCTGGTGATTGAAATAGATGGTTCCCATCATGATGCAATAGCAGACAAAGAAAGAGATAATCACCTCGCAAAATTTGGAGTTAAAACAATTAGAATCGCCACTGCGGATTTGGAGGCAGAGAATGAAACGTTTAATCAGAAAATATCTCAAAAAAAGGAGCGCATTAAGCAGGTTACCAAACTTCAATTAAAAAAAAAGAAAGAACAGCCAGATTTAATCTCTTTCGATGATTATTCGTTGGCATTAGCCAACAAACCTGATTACACCGAGCCAAGCTATGTTGCCACTTCAATCTTTCGCTTCCAGATAACAATGTTAGAACTTCTTGAAAAAGGCTTTATAACTTTTAATAATGATTGGCATTTGGCTATCTTATGCCCGGATCAAAACGAATTTGAAGGTATCGCCTGCGAGGATTTATTTATTTGGTTTGAAAACCTTTTTCGATTGCAGCGAATTTCCTTTTCAAAACCGCAACTGAAAATTTCACGGGTTCAATCACTCGAACAATTAAAAACACATTCCGCTTCAATAAAAATAGATTTTAGTTTAACAAAACGGTACACAGACGAATTTCAAAACCATCCGGAAATCATTTTTATTCGGAACGATTATTTTGAGCATTACAGATATTATAAAAACACCAATGCAATATCACCAACGTACGGTGGTTTGAAACCTTACAATTATTTTCAAATTTCAACTGCTGAATTAGTCAACTATAAAATTCAAATGGGTGGCGAATGGAAACATGAAAAGGCATTTTCATTTTTTCTTTATAACATATTTGGCTATGAGAACTTTTTTTCAGGGCAACTATCAATTATCATCAATGCACTTTCGAGAAATGACACTATAGGTCTTTTGCCAACTGGTGGCGGCAAATCTGTATGTTATCAATTAGCTGCGTTACTTCAACCGGCAATAAGTTTTGTTGTTTGCCCTATAAAGTCTTTGATGTATGATCAAAAGCATGATCTTGACAGTAAGCTTTTCACAAGGGTTAATCATATAACGAGTGGAGATAATGATGGTGAAGACAAAGACAAAATCATGTCAGAGTTTGCAAACGGGAAATTTTTTTTCATCTTTATTTCCCCAGAACGATTTCAGATTCAATCTTTCAGAAAAAATCTTCAATCAGTAAGCCAGCAGCATAAAATTGCTTATGCTGTAATTGACGAAGTTCATTGCTTATCTGAGTGGGGACACGATTTCAGAACTTCTTATTTGAATCTTGCAAAAACAATACAGAAGCATTGTAATAATTTCCGCTTTATTGGCTTAACGGCGACTGCATCAATTAATGTTCTTAAAGATATTCAGCTCGAATTTGGGATAAAGCAAGAAAATGTGAAAGCGCCCAGAGATTACACAAGAAAAGAACTTGAATTTGAAATAATTAACGATAAAAACAATAAACTAACAGAGATAAAGACTTTAATAAATAATTTGAACCAAACTCAAGGTGTTTTAACTCCAAAAGGAAACAACTCAAGGTGCGGAATAGTTTTTACTCCTTCAGTCAATGGAGCAAAAGGTTGCTACAAACTATCCTTAAGCTTAGAGCAAGAATTTCGAACTCCAATAAAATTCTATTCAGGAAAAATTCCTTCAATAGATAACCAGCAAATAATGAGCACAGATGATTTTGAAGATTACAAGAAGCAAGTTCAGCTTGAATTCAAAAACAACAAATTTACTCTACTTGCCGCAACAAAAGCATTCGGTATGGGAGTAAACAAGAATAACATTTATTATACAGTACACTACGGCATCCCCGGTTCAATGGAATCTTTGTATCAGGAAGCGGGAAGGGCGGGAAGAGATAAGAACAGGTTTGCAGAAGAAAAAGCCAAGTGCTTGGTTTTATTTACCAAAACAACGGATGAAAATTTGTTGCAGTTAATCTGGGACCGGGAAACTCCACTTTCGAAACTTGTAGAATCGTTACCAGGAATTGATGGTGACGTTAACTCGAACCTTTTTCTCTTCAAATCAGGGCTTGATGTAATAAAAGATGAGTTTGAGCTCATTAACAAATTGATTATAAAATATGCACATGCCTTGCAAAAAAATGTAAGAGTTTTTGCAAGAGAATTAGGTTCAAACAAATCAAAAACTGAAAAAGCTATCTATCGTTTATCCCAATTGGGAATTGTTGAAGATTGGACGGTTGCAAATTTTTTTACCGGTGAATTTGGAGTTGATTTTTCAGACTTTTCTGATGAAACAATAAAAGCAAATTTGAAGGAAACAATAAATAAATACGATAAGGAATTTGATTTCGAAAAGCTAAAAGAAAAGGATTTATATAAGCACTATTATGAAATCTGGAGTAAACAGGCACCTTTAAAAGACAGGTGTATTGTATTGTTGCTTCAATGGGCTTATAACCACTTTGCGTATAACCGACGTCAATCTTTAAAAAACATTTACGAAAATTGTAGTGACTATATTTCAAGTAAGATTACGGCGAAAGAATTTAAGCAAAATCTTGAAAACTATTTCAAATTTTCGGAAGCAAGTTTTCTTTTGCAACACATTGCGGAAAATCCGCATGATTTTCACAGATGGTTCGAAGTTTTTTATCAAGCAGAAAACAATGTTGTTTCACACAAGCTAATAAATTGGGAACAACGTCAAAGTTTAGTGGCTAACTTAAGCAGGGTTCTTGAAACTTACCAATATAACACAGGTCTTGATTTTATAAGCGGACTGTTGCGACTGCTGATTGATGATTTCAATAATGCAGATGGAAAAAATCGGTTTGAAACTTCTTTCAGTCAAATCAAAAAATTTGAGAAAGAAAGCTTTGATTTCATTTTTGAAAATCTTTTAATTATCGGATCTAATATGAGTTTAGGTAGTAAAAATGAGTTGGCATCTACGCTGCTTACTTTCTTCCAAAACGATACAATTGTATTGAGGAAAATTCAAAACGCGCTGAATGACGAATTTACAACAGAGATGCTTCTCCCTAACTTAACACTGCGCATAACTAAAATAAATAAAGAATTGCATGGCGAACTTATCCAAATTAGATGAAACAATAAATGACCTCGAGAAGCAAGCCGAAATGTTGCGAAAAAACAATAGCGTTTTAGCAAAAGTTGGTGAACTTTCAAATTTTATAGAAAAAACAGCAACGGAATTGGCTATAGCCAACCAAAACTTTAATGTCACAAAAAAAGCAATTCAAGATTCTTTACAACAGCTCAATAAAACTGTCAGTGATCTTGAAACGCAGAACGAGAAGTACATTGAAGTAATTGTAGCGGAAAACAAGAAATTTTTAAGAGAACTCTCGGATGATGTTTCATCAAAAGTCACAAGATTTAGCTCCGATATTCAAGTAACAATTAGACAGGAAAAAACTTATCTGCAAGAAGCGCTTCAAAATAATATTATCATTCATTTTAATAACTTAGAACTAAAACAGAAAGATTTCTTTGCCCAACAAGCAAAGCAAATTTCAGTTTTGAAAATTTTGTTGATTGTTATAATTCTTTTGAGTATTGGATTAGGTACAAAACTCTTTTTATCATAGTAAGATTAAATAATATTTCAAGACAATAATTCCAGAAGAAATGTCACTAGAAAATCAGACGTATCTATTTAAATAGATTAAAGAATGCTTTAAAAAGGGGTTAATAAAGAAAGATACGAAGCAGTAATATCTTACCACCCGCACCTAATATACGATTTGCCGTGTTGGCGGGGAACAATTAACCGTTTGGCTAATTAGAAACAACAAAGCTATTATTGGACAATTCTTATTAGCTCGAAAATCATTCCGACTGATGCTTAAACTTTATAATCAAAAAAACTTATTTCAAGTTCTTTTAGTATTCCTAAACCTTTAAGACACCTGCGCTTTTCGAAAAAATTATAGGCTTCATTAAACCGATTTTTAAATTCTGTTTTATGTCGTTCTGTGAAATGACCTCTTTTACTTTTTATAAAAAGAAATTCAAGGCTTTTTTTCATGCTGCCTGTATCTACACCATACAATTCTGTTAGTATTAACGCTGATTTATCATCACATGATAACGAATTCATGCCGCTAATTTTAGTATTTACATGATCGATCAATACTAAAGCAAAATTTGAATATTGTACTTTCCTGCATTTTCTTATTTCTTCACCAAACTTTTGCTCACATTCACTCTTAATTGTTTCAACATTAGGAAGTAATATAAATTTGAAAGTAAACCGGTAATTGAACTGATACATAATTGCATAAGAAAATGCACCGGCCACAGCAACCGCTGGTAAACTTATTTTGCCAATTGCAAGATGCGTAGCGATGGTTGCGACTAATAAAATAAGACAAAAATGTATTACGTGATTGTACCAGTATTCATAAATCAGTTTATGCCTGGCTGCGATTAGTTTAGTTGAAAAGCTTTGTTGCTGGTGAGTGTTATGAAGTTGTTGAAACCTGACGGCAATTTGGCTTTTGCTTACTAATCGGTCAAAAGTTATAAAAGCAAGTGCTCTTTTCATCATTTCTTTCATCTCTTTACTTTTAATAAATGTAATTGAAGTACTAATTAAGTATTGATAAAAGAAATATAAAAAACTGCAGCAGTTACCACACTTTACTTACTCTTTCCTGTTTTAATAAATTTATTTTAAAATGAAAATCGAGTTAAGAATTTATAAGTAAAATGTATCTTTATAAAGATAAAGTCAACCAATTAAAAGCAGGGAAAGCTTATTTGAATTTGCTCTTTGTAATCGACTAAAAAATCGACTAAATTTTTAAGTAATTGGTAATCACATAATATAAGCGGTAACGACTTATCCCGTCCGGTCCGCAAAATGAATCAAGAGCCATTGTAAATCAATGGCTTTTTCATTTAGTCGAATTTTTAGTCGAAGTCATTTCAAAAAACTTTTTTCGCTTACCTCTCTTTACCGAGAATAACGTTATCAATACAAAAATAAACTTATTGTATTTTTCTTTAACAGCTTTAACTAATATAGCAATGGGAATTAAAAGTTTGCTTGTTTGAGTAATATTAGATTATTGCACACTCGTATTTATCTCCATATTTGTTTATATGACTTAGAACGGTTTATCATCTGCTGCTGATTTTGTAAACTCTGCTTTTAATCTTTCACATTTATTAGCGAAAAATTCCGAATAAAATTCTTTTGCTCCTGCTGTTTCTGCTTTAGCTGTAAAGAATGAAACTTTTGAAGAAGGCAATGTTGTATAGTTGTCAATATTCAAAGTAGAAGTATCTGTCTGAATCAGTTTAAGATATTCTGTGAATACTTGTGAAGGGTTTTCTTCTCTTGAAAATTTCGGGTCAACTATAAAAAGCTTTTTGTTTTCACTGCTATTCAAAAATTTTATGAGAAGATTATTTAAGTAAGCATCAAAGAAACTGTAACCGATTACCACGACAAGTTTTGCATTCTTCAATTTCTCAATAAATTTTTGAAGCAAAGTAAAGAATGGGTCAACGGAAAATAATTTTGTTTCATAACCTAAAATCAAATGAGGTTTTCTTTCATCGGGTTGAGCTGCATTAAAAGCAACTTCATAGTTCACAGTTGAATGAGTTGTTTCTTCTTCTGAATACCAATCTAATGAGCCATGAATTTTATAGAGATTAATTTTTGTTTGCTCCACATCAAAACTTGTTGTGTCCCAAACATTGCTTGAAAACCCGGTGTTTAATGGTTTTGCTACCTTTGAATTAAAAACATTTTCAAAAATCAGATCGTAATTCAGAGTAAAGAAGTTGATGAAAAATTCTTCATCAGTTGTTTCTTCAAGAAGTGTTTTGATTGGGAGCAATAATTCATCTGCCGCATCATAGTTTGGTGGCGTAAGCCATTTGATTACACTATCATAAATGAAATCTAAATAGTGTTGACATAAGTCGGGAAATTTAATCTCCAAAAGCAAAAGTTTTTCACTCCAACTTCCAACAAGCGGTTCCGGAATTATTAAATCTTTATTTAGAATTTTCCGAAGGATTAAAATATAATCTTCAATATTCGGTGAATACAAATCTCTCCTGTCAGAAATAATTCGTTTAAGTTCTGCCTGATATTCAAGAGAGGGCTTGATGACTTCATATAGTTTTTTAAAACCGTCTTTAAGCGTTCCATAAACTTTATCATCAGTCGAAATTTCATTAATTGCTTTTTTCAATTCATCTAACATACTACTTGACATCAGGCATCCAGCGTCTCTTGATGCACCTGCTCCCAAAAGAAAAACTGTGTTATCAAATAGCTCATTCAATTTCATAGAAACCAAAGATTAGAATGAGCAATTTCTTTTTCGGGTAAATGATGTTCTGGAAAATGAGCTGCTAAATCAGCAACTATTTTTGAGTATGCAATCGTAACTGGCAAACTAACTTGATTAATGCTTTTCCAATAGATTCGTGAGAAACTATAAACTTGGTCAATCAATTCTTTAATGTCAAACACATCATAAAGTGTGTTGGTTGGCTTGTTCACTTTTATTTTCAGAGGAAACGGAAATTTTCTGATTGAATACATTTGGGTTTCACTGTGTCTTTCGTTGTTCGCCAAAAGATATTCCGACTGATGTTTTATTTCAACGATTGTTCCGCTTACTGGCATTATGTCTTTTGAAGAAACATCAAAAAATAAATAGTCCTTGCTCTTTGTATCATTTATTGTCAACACGATGTAAGGAATATTTAGCTGAACATCCTTTAAAACATTTTCAATTTCTTCTGCTTCTTCATCACTTAATGTTTTGTAGTAATGAATGATTAACTTGTCAGGTGTGAAATGTTCTTGTTGTGTAACTGTGATAATGCTGGTACGAAGGGCTTCACCAATGGTTTGAATTGTGGGTCTTTCATAAGTTTCAAAATTGTAAAACTCTCCATCGTCTTTGAAACAAAGTGTATTGCCTAAGTAGGTATTGTTATCAAGCCGCTTCACTCCAAAACCTACAACCATTTTTTCAGAAGGAACTGTATCCAATTTCCAAGGAATACCTCCCAACTTTGCAAGTATAGCCACGGCAATGTTTGGCAAATGATACTTGAAACTATCGCTGGCAATATTTTTATAAAAAATAAACTGCGAAAGGATTTCTTTTTGAAGTAATAAATATTTCACTTTGTAGTATTCTTCTTCGTTATCCTCAATATCTTCAAAGCGTTTGTGGTCGGTAAGATAAATTGCAAAATACCTCAACTCTCGTTTCATGTGTTTAGCTGCATACTCTTCAAGTTTGATTTCTAATTCTTTTGCAGGGTCGTTTGATGGAAGAATGATTTTATTTTCCTGTGCTAATTCAAAATTTACTTTCACATAATCTTTCAATCCTGGGAAATTTGCCAGTCCATTTTTCAAAGCAAGATAAAGTTGGTTGGCTGCTTGCCTGTGTGCCTCACTCTGTTTGTAAATAAAAATGAAGCGAAGATTTTCTGTGCTTGGAACTTTGTAAGGTCCAAAATTCTTTAAGCCACTATGAATATTGAAATCACTGTTGCCGTTAAACTTTAAAGCGTTCGAAACTTTTTTCGTTCTCATTATTTTCTTATCGTCAACTACTTCAAAAGTTTCAGAGTAAAAATTAATGTTTTCGGCAATTGTTTTTCCTTTCAAGTGTGTGTCGTAAAAGGCAACAATTTTTTTGTAGTAATCAAGATATGTATTTTTTGTGGCGAACCCTTCAAATGGAATTCCTAATTCCTTTTTCATTGCAATACTTAAAATAGGAAATGTCTCATTCTCATTCTCAATCGCTCTTCTGCTCAATTGAAAAATTTCATCGCCTTCAAAATATTTTGAAATGGGAGATTGAAATTTTTTCTGTGAATATGGTTTTGCTGAAACAAGTGATTTGCCGTCAAAGGAAATAAGCAACTCTAACTTGTGCATGTGAAGTGTTCCTAACTGTCTTAAAGAAAATCTGTCATATGATTTGGCTTTGTTATCCTGTGAAGTGTATTGCCAAATCTGAATACTTTGAATAAAGGTTTTTCTTGTAGTTAAATTTTTGTTTTTAAAATAATTTGTCAAATGAAAATCAACATAGGGTTTCAGAAAATATTTTTTGTATTCAAGATTTAATTCTATTTCTGTTGCATCATCATGAGATTGAAATGAGAAATAAAGATTCGGATGCTCTCTTAGTTCAACGGGTATTTCAATATCCGCGAAAAGTTGAATTGTCTTTTTCGTAAAATCAGGTAAAGCATTACCCGAAACCCAAACTTTAATTTTAGGGTTCTGGATTTTAAAATGAACTTTATTTAATCTGTAATCACTCATTTATTAAAGTTTTACTTCATACTTATCAATCAAAAATTCATTCACTTCTTTTTGAGTTGCGCCGTTTGAAAGAAAGTATTTTTCATTGTCATTCAGTTTGCAAATGCCGAAATTCTTTACATAGTTTTTTGCATAGGAAAAATAGCCTGCTGAATATGGCTTGCTGGTATTTGCCATGTAATATTCAAACACTTGCGATTCTAAAATTCGTTTCAGGATTTTCAATTCTTGTTGTGATTCATTGAATACCGCATAGCCACAATAGATTAGTAAATCTTTTTGCTCAGTGAAAACAAAATGTGGCGTTTTAGCCATGTATGGAAAAAGCAATTTGAAACCCGAATCGCACAACGCTTGCGTTCTTCCAAACGCATACCATGAACCGTAATTACCATTTCCTTTGTCCCTCTTTTGCAAATCTTCCTTGTTGCCTGAAAGGTATTTGTATGCTTTGGGAAAGTTTTCTTTCAAATGATTTTCTTTCATCAATGACAATGGATTAATTCCATTTGTGTAGGGATAAATCAATTTTTCTTTTACCGATTCAATTTCATATTCGTATTTCAGAATGTTGGGTTTGATGATGTCTCGGCAAATTGCTTTTTCAATTTCATATTTCTTTCCGTTTTGTGAAAGCACAAAATATTTTTCCGTTTCGCTAACAGGTTTGAAAATATAAGTATCGTTGCTAAGTGTTGCAATTCCGTTTCTGATTTTATACGATACTCCTAAGGATTCACCCGCTGCTTCAATTCTTTTTATGTTTTCAATTATCCGTTTGTCATTAAGCAACCAACCTCTTTGTGAATTCAAGTCTTTATATGGAATCTTACTGAATAGTTTTATTCCATTGCCAACAAGTGTTTTGCTGTTTTCTTTCTTGAAAGAAAGAGATGCTGTTTGATTTTTTGAAATCAAACAAATACATGTGTAAGCCGATTTGCCTTCAAATATTTTTTCGTGTCCGAAATCGATAATACTCAAATCAAATTTCTTGTCCTGTAAATATTTCCTCAACTCTCTTGAATTTACACTCCTGTAAAATGAGTTTACAGTTATATAACCCAGCACACCACTTTCATTCAGTTGCTTTAATCCAATTTCAAAAAATGGAATATATAAATCGGGATTTCCTGCTTTGGTTACAGCCCAATTTGACAAGAGAGTTTTTGATGCTTTGTCAATGTTCTTTGCTCGCACATAAGGCGGATTTCCTACAATTAAATCAAAACCATTATTCGACTTTATTTTATTTTCTTTCAACCAGTTAAACGAAAGTGCATTGTCACAATGAAGATTAAACTCAAATTCTTTTCTGTCCTCATCATTTGCTAAAGCTAAAATTGAAAGAAGAATTTCTGTTCGCTTGATACTGCTTTTACTTATATCTAAACCAAAGATGTTGTCTTTGAATATTTGATAAAATGTTTTCTCTGTTTCTGCTTTTAACTTATTCGCAATTGTAAAAAGGAAAGCACCGCAACCGCAAGCAATGTCTGCGGCTAAAACGTTTTGATATGGCTTCTTAATTTTATTAAGCGAATGTTCAACTATAAAATTCTTGATGTAGTTAGGTGTGTAAACTACTCCATTAATTACCGCTTCACCTTTAGGAATGGCTAATTCAAATGCTTCAATCAAATCGTCAAAAGTGAATTTCAAACTTGCGTAATCAAGATATTTGCTAAGTGTAGAATTTTCTGTAATCAATAATGATTTTATCAGAGTATTGTTTTTTACTTTAATTGTATTTGATTTGATGAATACAGAAACAATGATTTTATTCAAAGAAGTTTCGTCTTCTCGGAATTGATTTATGATATGTTTAAATTCTTTTTGCATTGTTTCAGTTAATTAAGAATTTCAATTCTGTTTACATTTCTTCCTCTATTTCTGAAAAATGCTTTCTCTGCATCAGTCAAATTATAAAATTTATAACACAATTCGTCCAGCAAACTCCATTGAGTTAAAAGCAATTTTCCAATAGTTCTCTTTTGAGAAGGAGAAGAAGTTTTATATCTATTTTGCAATTCGTCAATTCGTTTTGCAACTCCTGCCAGCTGTGCTTTTAGTTTTGTGTTGTCAGTGAAATTTTGAAAAGGAAATGGCACAGGTTCAAGGAACTGTTTATTGAATTTGAAATATCCGTTTGTCTGGGGATTTGCAATTGACCTTGCTAATACTGAATAGATAGTTGAGTTGATAATTGCTGATAAAGCATATAAAGTGACTTCATCTTTTTCTGGTGTGTCAATGAAAAAGACATTGGCATTGTCACAATAAACTTTATCTGAAAATGAAAATGATGCAAATGTGTCCAATGCCGTCATTGGAACTAATAGTTTCGGGTAAGTTGCTCCGTGATTTTGCACTCGTGTATAGAGATGCCATCTTTTTGCATCCTTCCAGGTTTCTACATTTTGTTGAATCGTGTTTTTGTTTCTTGAAAGGTAATGTGCAGCTAACGGAAATCTTTTTTTTAAATCTGAAAAGGAAATTTCTGTAACAGTTCCATTGAAAATATCATAAGGAAAAATCACGAACACATCTGCGTTGTCATTTCTGTATGAATAAAAATTCTTATTGCATATAAGCGGTCTGCAAGCGGCTAACTCAATTTCAAAATCATCTTCAATATGTGATTTCCCTCTGATAATTCCTTTCTTAACTGAAAACGGTCTAATGTGATATGCTTTGTCCCAAAGAACCTGAATACCAACTTTGACTTTTGCATAATCACCTAAACAACCGAACCGTAAAAGTTTTGTTTTGATTTTAATTAGTTCATTGTCGTCAAAACTCCACGGGTTTGCATTGACGGCAGTTGCAGGAAGAATTGCATAGTGGTCAGGCGTAATATCAGGCGTTTGTATTTCCCTTAATTGGGAAGCAAGTGTTTCAACATTACCTTTGAAAAGTTTGAAGCTGAAATTTTCGGGAGAAGATTTGTCAAGTAACAATAAAGCAACATAAGTAATTCTGTCTTTGAAAATTGAAGTCGTTTCAAAATCAATGACTGAAGAAAGATAATTTTCTGTTGTAATTATTTCTCGGATTTTCTTACCGTACTCAGTTTTGAAAAATCTTTTCTGAACTATAAAACCAAGTCGTCCTGTCGGATTCAATAAACCAATTGCTCTTTCAATAAAAGGAATTGCCAAATCAGTTTTTCCATTCTTTGAAGAAGAAAATCTTTCCTTGATATATTGGTGCATATAAGGCAAATCCACGTTGTAATTTTTTACTTCTACATAAGGTGGGTTTCCAATTATGAAATCAAAACCGTCTTTCTGTTCAAATATGTCAGCAAATCCATACTTACCATTCCAGTCGAAAATATTTGTTTTTAAAAGTTCGTCTTCGTTTTTTTCAAGCGGAGGGAAAATCTCTAAAATATCTGATTCAACTAAAGAATTTCCACAACGGATATTATTGCCAATTTTGTTTAAAATTCTGTTACCGAAAATTCCAATCTCATTGTATGATTCAAGATATTCAGAAGCATCAACAATTTTTAAAGACAAAGACATTTTCGCAACCTCGACAGCTTCGGGGTCTATATCAACTCCGAAAATGCAATTGTCCATGATTGCGTTTTTGCCTAACAGATTTACAATTACATCTGTTTTTGTAACAACAAAATATTGTTTGAAGTCGAGAGAATTAGAGGCAATGAATAATTCTCTGAAAATTTCTTCAATATAATCGTATGCCTCAATTGCAAAAACACCGCTTCCACAAGCAATGTCTAAAATCTTTAGAGAGAAAATATTTTCAATTCCTAAATCTTGAAGTTTGCTTTTCGGAATTGTTCTTCTGATAATTTCCTGAACAATGTATTGAGGAGTGCTAACTGCACCTTTAGTTTTTAAGTATTCACTTTTGATTTCGTCTTTTACTTCTCTGCCATCAATCAAAAGTTTTTTCGAAAGAAATATTTCATAAATATCACTCAACAGTTTTGTTGGTATTACATCAAAACGATAGGGTGAAGGGTAGTAGAGATATTGAAGCAATGAATCAAAAACTTCGTTAGAGATTTTGATTTCGTGAATTTCGTTTATTCGGTCAAACAAGGGACCATCATAATGTTCAAAGAATTCAAAATAAGATGAGTTTTTAAAAGCATTCCAAAACCCTTTTTCTTTGAACGAAAGCAACAAACCTTCTTCTTCAATCTTTCTTGCTTCACAAACACGAACAAACAAAACACGATTGATGATAACTTGAACAATGTAACTAAGGTTTGCAGAATTGTTTCCAATGTATTTACGGTTGCTTTTGAAAATATCTTCTGCTAAAGCTAAACGGAAGTCTGACAACTGCTGAGCAAACTTTAAGTCGGGAGTTATTTTCTCAATGTATTTATTGCCTTTAAACGAAGCTGAATAAATCTCATTGAGTTTCCCCTTGTAAATATTGTCTTTGAGAAGATGCGTTTCTAAAACATCGTAGTTATCAATGTAATCATTGATGCCAAAATATAATCTTCCCAATATCGGGTCTTGTCCTTGCTCTGGAGTATATGTGCAATCATAGATTGCAAACTCTTCAAAGTTTGAAATGAAAGCACATGGTGCTAAGATTGACCAGCCATAGGATTTGATTTGAAATGCTGCTTCTGAATCGACCAGGATTTTTACAGAAATATCTTTTGCATCAAGAAATGTCAATTTCTGTTTTGCAATTCTGAATGTGTAATCGGGTCGTGTGTTTTGCGAATCAATTTCTTTCAGTTTTTCTTTCTCTGCTTTTGATAAGACTTTCTCTTGAAGTATTTGAGATGTATCCCGAACATCCCAATCGAAAATTGCCAATAAGTTACTGAGCCAATCTCTAATTGTCTGCTCAGAAGTCAAATCAAGTTTGCCTTGCTTTTTGAACTTATTATATTCTGCAATCAATTCAGTCAATTTTTGTTTGCGTTGTGCTGAACTCATTTAGACTTTCGTTTTGATTGATATTTAATTTCTTCTTCCGCTACGTGAATAGCTTTGAGTGCCATGCCTTCGTCTTTAACAACTTCATAAACTTGGTCAGCAAGCCAAAGCGACAACAAATCATTTTCCTTTACAGAAAAGATGTTTGCAAAAATTCCAACCTGTTCTTTCTTTGCTCGTCTTTCGCCTCGTTCAATTTTACTTAACATTGGTGTGTCAATGTTAAGTTGATGAGCAATTTGTCTTTGCAGCAAATCCTTTTGCTCTCTTAGGTGTTTTATCCGTTCTCCGAATTGATTCATTGTCTAACATTTGACTTGTCAAATATTGGCAAGCTATCGCTAATAAATTTAGCAAACAAATAATCTTTTACACAGATAAGGTAAAATTGCTGTGCAGTATGCCCTCCCAGTCTTCAATACATATTTGCAGAGCATCGATCTTAGTCATGATAGTGAATCGCTCTTTCTTCAGCCACCTTGATTTTCATTTCAAAAGAGTCACTATTTAATGAATATAAACTATCAGTATGATAAAGCAATTTTAATAACGGCTTGTTTCCAACAACTTTTAAAGCGCGGTATTTGATATCATTTGCTTTTAATTGTTTTGATGCATCATAACTTTTATACCATCCGAAAGATAGAAGGATGCAAAACAACGTTAAGATGAGTGAGATAAATAGCCCTTTATGTAAATGATGTTTGTGCTCGATTTGTTTGTTGAGTGTATTCGCAGTAATTAAATTCTTTACCTGCAATAATTCTTTTGCAATCAATTCCTCAAATGGTTTAATATTCATTGGCGCTGAAGGAGTGCGGCTTTGTTCTTTAAATAGCTTCTCAAGTGTATTTAAATGCTGAATAATAATCGCGGAATCGTTTTGTTGATTTATGTTGTCTGTTCTTAATTTTCTTAAATCATCAAGCATATCACGAAGGATAAATTCAAGTTCCTGTTCCATAATTTTAAAGATTAAAATTTAATGCGCTGTTGTTTCTTTTTCTTCTTTTGATGTAATTGATGCGGCAGATAATCATTCATTTCTTTAGGTCCAATAAGTTCTTCAATTGTTTTGTTTACTGCATTAGATAGTTGACTTGATTTAGACGTTTCTTCTTTTATGTTGTTCTGCTTAAGCAATATGCTATTGCCTATATAATTAAAAGACTTCTGTTGCGATAATGATGGTTGCTGTATTAAAGTCCGTTCGCTTTGCTGAGCCAATAACCGCCCTATTGTTTGCAATGAAAATCCTATTTCGCTTCCTTTAACATACACTTTTTTATCGTCAATAAAAGCGATGCCTCGACCTTTAATCACTTGATAATTTTTCTTTCATCAGCCGCTCAAAGTGTGCATAATTGTTTGACTTCATCAGGGCTTCTTTTACATGCTGCTTTATCATCATTTTACGTTTGTCCTGCGACAGTCTTATTTGCTCTTTATTCGATAAAAATTGTTGCGGGCTTTGTACCTGTTGCAGTTTATAAACAAGTTCCATTTTTCTGCAGAAGTTTGCGACCTTTTTGTAGCTGTTACTGTCGCTAACTGTTTTCTTATCCAAGCCGATCCTGTTAGCTACAATATGCATGTGCTGATGCTCTGTGTCTTTATGCAGCACGGAAACATATTGATTACTTCCAAAGCCAAAATCTTTCGCGCATTGTTCTGATACCTCCATTAATTTATCTTTTGACAAATGTTCGCCCGGTGCCATGCTCAACGTGATATGTAAAACCGGCTTTGCAAGTTTGGGATTAAGTTGTCTCACCTGATTAAATTGTTTAATTAATTCAAGCGCTGACCCTTTGCATTGATTAAAGGCAATTATCTCTGCTCTGTTCTTGAATATCACTTCATCAGGGTGTTGTTTTCGTTTGTCATTGAAGCAATACATTAAACATCCTCTGAATGATTTTCCTAACGTTATTTTTCCGATCATTGTATACGTTTTTCCATCTCTGAAACAATCATTTTTAATTTTCCTGTAAGCATTATTAAGTCCGCCCTTTCAAAGGCATTTAATTCCTCATTTGAGTTTCTTTTTTTAGCTATTTGGTTAAGCAGTGCACCAACATGATTTAGTGCTGCTGTGAAGGCTAAATTTTCTGCAGGAATTTTTTTTACAAGCATGACAACATTGCCATTTATTCCAAGTATCCGTAAATATTCAGAAACTGATTTAAAAGCGTCTTTTGCTTTTTGTTCGATTATTTTTCTTTGTTCAAGTGTGCACATGACAGCAAGCTGTTCGGTCATCTTTGTTTCCTTTTTTGGTCTCCCGCCTTTATTTCTGTATGTAGCATCACTTGCCATCTTCACATATCTTTTTCACTGCTTGTTTAGGTATCTATCTTTTGAATGCCGCAGGAGCGGCATGAAAAAGCCAGCGTTTTGACGAAGGCAAAACATAGCTGGCTCATTAAAAAACTTACAGCAATTTATTTTTGTTCGACACTTTTAAAGACTCCTTCTGTTGATGCTTTCCAAAATGCGTCACCCAATCATTGAGGTCTTTGTAACTATTATATAAACTGCTTTCATCTTTATACTTAAGTGAACGCTTCAATGCAATATCAAGACACTTTTTTCCTGCTTCATCATGGTCTAAATAAAGATAAATGTGTTCATGTTTTTCCATTAAGAGCAGACTTCTTTCAAAGAAAGCAAGCGAGTTTAAGACAAGAAAATCTGTCAGTGATTGTTGTTGATTCTGATGTATGGTTCGATAAGTCAAGAAGTCAAAAAATCCTTCAAATACTGCAATAGATTTTAGTTGTTTTGTTGCTTGTTTGTAGTCTTTATTTTTGTTTTTTACATCACGCTTAAAATTGCTTTCTGCTGCGTCATTTTGTGATGCAATTGATAAATCATTACAAAAATTTTTATCATGATTTCCATACTCGTTTTTTAGTGCATCTGAAGCATTTGACTGGATGTCTACAACGTCTGTTTTTGTACCATTGTCTTGTTTATTGCTTGTGATATAAGTGACATATTTTGGTGAGCTGCTCAACTTAAAATTTTCGCTGCTTAACTCATATCCCCCTGCACTGTTTTTAAAACCAATTGCTATATGTTTTGTATCTCTATTACTAAACTTAAATACCACTTCATAACAATACATATCAGCAATATTTTTATCAATACTTCTTTCCTTTAAATAGAGGCAAAGCATAAGGTCTGTGATCGGCTTCTTTGCGGCTATAATTTCTATAGCCGTTTCTGCTGCATCCTTATGATTAATCAAACTATTCTCATGCAGGTGAAACGGCGGTCTTCCTTTATGTTGTGTTACTGTGTCAACTCCTTTTTCTAATTGTTGTTCAGAGGTTATTTGTTGGTTGTATAGTTCAGGCTGGCTTACTTCAGGAAAGACAATAGAGTTAAGCAATTCCGTTGAGATGGATTGCTTTTGCGATATATGATTAAAGGATGATAATTTTTGTAAAGCTGTTGATACATTGCAACTGAAATACGATGTTACAAAATCAACTACATCACCGCCTTTTCCTGCACCGTGGTCATACCATCCATTCTTTATTTTATTTACTTTAAATGATGCTTCGTTTTCATTCCTGAATGGAGATACATACCAGAAATCATTACCTCTTATTTTTGTTGGTGTAAAGCCCGATGAAAATAAATATTCCACTAGGTCAATCTTGTTGGCCTCTGCACATGTCATAACAATTCGGTTTAAACGATTAATTTGTTTTTGTTTCAGTTGCAACATGCTCGTGCTGCCTTATCATCGCTTCGATGTCTGTTCTTAAAAAATACCGTCTCGATTTAATCTTAAAGCTTTTGATTTTGTTCTGGCGAAGCCAGTCGTAGAGTGTTGGTTTGGATACCTGGAATACTGCACATACATCGCTTAGTTTTAATAGTGCTTTTTCAGGAAGGTGGTCATGTGTTGGTTGAGTAAGAGTTTGATGACTGTTCGCTTTAACCACTTCTTCAACTGTTGATTTAATTTGTTTCCAAAACTCCGCCGGAGCCATCGGAAATAACATGGGTGTTTCGTTTAACATACTGCACATTTTTCATTTTCACTAATAAGAAACTTACAAGTCAAATTTATGAAAGCTAAATGCAGATAACATCACCCCTCCAAATTTTGTAGGGGATCAAAACAGCAGTCATTAACAATTAAAATTTTTGAAAAAATCAAATTGTATCAAGTCATATCAAACTAAATCAAGTGCTGATAAGATTGAATAAATTTTGATTGATTTTGATATCGACTATACAGATAAGTTTTAACAGTAAAATTTTTGAACTGCATCATATCGCTGCAATAAAAGTGCTCTTTTGGATGGTTTTCATTTAATAGTTTACCAGTTCTGTTTTGTTCTTCACCTTACTGTGTTGGTAAACGACTTTGCAGAATAACAATAGCTTTTATGTACCTTAGAAATTCACTAAAGATGTCGACTTTAGAGGTGCAATTTTTCATTCTAACAACAATAAATAAGCAGGTATAAATGTTTAATTTTTTAAAATCCGTTTTTAGATCTTCAAAGAAGGAAACAGACAATAACCTTTCGCAAACGGAAGTTGTCAATTTAACCTCGGGTGATATAGACGTGAATACTTCTATTGTTTCAGAACCATCCGTTGAAACAAAATTGAATCAACAAACTAAAGAGATTGTTATTCAGGTGGAGCATTCAATAGCCGAACCTGATTTAAGTAATTATCATTATCCAACATTAGATTTACTTAAAGATTATAGTTACGAAAAATCTATACATGATATTAGTCAACTTGAGATAATGAAAGACAGTCTTGTTTCAATATTTAAAGTATATAATATTGGCTTGCAACGAATAAGTGCGACTATAGGGCCATCGGTTACTTTATTTGAAATTGCTATTGGCTCAGGCGTTAGAGTCAGTCAGGTAAGAAACTTGGAAAATGATATAATGTTGAATTTGGCGGTGGATGATGTACGTGTAATCGCGCCACTCCCTGGTAAAGGCACCATAGGCATTGAAGTTCCAAATAAACAAAGGCTGACGGTTGGATTAAAAGTATTGCTTACCTCAGAAAATTTTATAAACACGAAATATTATTTACCGGCAGCCATTGGAAAAAAACTTAATAGTGATAATTTTTACTTAGATATAGCCTTATCATCAAATATTTTAATAGGTGGTGCTACAGGTCAGGGGAAATCTGTTTTATTAAATATAATTATAACATCACTTCTTTACAAGAAACATCCATCACAAATAAAGTTTGTATTAATGGACTTTCACAGGCTTGAATTTGGTTTTTACAGGCTACTTGAAAAACATTTTTTGGCAAAAGTTTCAACCGAAGATGAGTTAATAATCACTCAACCAAATAAAGTTTCAAAAACACTTAACTCATTATGTATTTTGATGGATAAGCGATATGAAATGTTACAAAATGCAAAGTGTCACGATATTCGAGAATACAATGAGAAATTTATAAATCGTCAGCTCGAACCAAATTCAACTAATGAATTTTTGCCATCAGTAATTTTAATTATAAATGAACTTGACGAGTTTATTCACTCGAATAAAAATGAAATCGAACCACCTCTCGAAAGGTTAACAAAATTCGGAACAAGAATAGGAGTTTATTGTATTATCTCAACTCAAAGACCTTCAGCAGATGTTATGTCTGGTTCAATTAAATCAAACTTCTTAACACGCATTGCATTTAAAACTGCGTCAAGGATTGATAGTGATATCATAATTGAACAAACAGGTGCGGAAAAATTAAACGGAAAGGGAGATCTCCTTTTAAACCACAATGGAGAGATAATTAGGTTACAATGTCCTTTTATTGATTCGTCTGAAATTGAAAGTGTTTGCAACTTTATCAGCAAACAGCAAGGTTATTTAAACTCTTATTTCTTGCCTGATGAGCTTGATATTTACGAACCTGAGTTTGACTTATCTTCTCGTGATCCTCTATTTGAAGAGGCTGCGAGGCTTATAGTACGGAATCAAATGGGAAGCACTTCATTATTGCAAAGAAGAATGAAACTTGGTTACAATAGAGCCGGAAGTCTAATGGACCAATTAGAACAAGCAGGGGTCGTCGGGCCAAATTTGGGAAGTAAAGCAAGAGATGTTTTAATTAAAAATGAAAGGGAGTTACAAGAGATTTTGGATCTTTTAAATTGAATAATTTTCTCTAAAATTTCTTGTACGTACAAAATTTTCGATCTAATGGTTGATAAATTACTTCCCAATGAAGAAGTCTCACGTGATTACTAATATAGCGAGCAATATAAAACTAATATCCACACTTGAAGAGGAATTCCAAATCCAAATTTGATTTATATGAATATTAAAAAGTATTTCGAAGAATTTAATCGTAAATTCTTTTTTCGGTTACTTATAATTCTAATTGTGATTTTCTTGTTACGATTTTATGTTTATAAAGGTGTCGAGAAATTTATAATAAGCGCTTTTCAAATTGATGAGATAAACAGAGATATTAATTTAGACGTTCTTGGAATTTTCATTATCTGTATGGTTGTTTACTATATTTTTAAATTAATTTTTCAGAAAAAACTTGTTCCGACATTAAATTCAATTTCAAACGTTATTTTATTAACTACTTTTTATTTTCTTACTATTAGATGCTCAAGTGTATTTGTTTTAGAGCCATTTTACATTACAAAAAAAATTAAATATTTAGATGTTTTATTTCTACTCGTTTTATTTCTGACAACCAAGTTCAAGTATTACCCTAAAGAAATTAAACATCCATCAATTAACGGATTTATTGAAGACAATTTTAACATCAACAACGACATATTGGGAAGAGGGAAATTTGCTTTTGAAATTGGGCTCAAAATCTTAGATACTAAAACTCTTGAAAAAGCATTCGTAATAGCCGTAAACTCTCCTTGGGGATTCGGCAAAACAGCATTTCTTTCTTTAATAGAATATTTTCTTTTTAAGAAGTCTTACGATGAATTTAAAACAACATTAAAACCTATAATTAATTGTAATGAAGATCAATTTAAAAGTCTTTTTATTAATCATCAGAACACGATAATTATTAATTATAATCCATGGAAAAATTTCGATGATAAAAAAACTGTTCAAGATTTTTTTAATGAATTTTCATCTTCAATAAGTCAATTTGATTCATCCCTATCGAAAAATATCAATAAATATTCAAGTTATTTATCAAAACTTGATGATACTACGTTTTCTAAAATTGTCGAGACTACAACAGATTTATTTAAAAAAGATGAATCACTTACTTCCCTGTTTAATGAAATAAACAGTGCACTTGATCGAATTCAAAAAAAAATAATCGTGTTTGTTGATGATCTTGATCGATTAACCGGAGACGAATTGATAGATATTATAAGGCTCATACGAAACACAGCTAATTTTAAAAATACTTTTTTTGTAGTTGCATATGATCATAACTATGTTTTAAATACCATAAACAAAAAGAAGCTGATTTCTGCGAAAGAAGAGTATTTAAAAAAAATAGTTCAGTTAGAAATTACTCTTCCTGTTTTTAATCAAGACATCCTTATCCAGTTTTTAAACAATGAATTAAAAGCTTCTACTATTTCTGATTTTAAAATCCAAGAAATCGTTACTATACTTAATGAAATAAAGTCAATTAATATAATTGAAACAAAGCCTTCGGAATTAAAAAATGAACAAGTCACTGCAGAAGATTTTTTCTATAATTTAAATAGAACTGACAACAGTATTGTTTTTCAAATCTTTCAAAATTTAAGAGATGTTATAAGATTCATAAATTCTTTTAAACTATCCTTTGAATCAATAGGTGAGATAGTAGACTTATATGAATTACTTCTGCTTGAATTTTTGAAAGTAAAATTTTTAAGTATCTATCAATTAATATCTAGAAAAAAATTTTTAACTCTGAAAAAAGATGGGTTTGAATTTATTCCTGAAAGATTTGATGAAGTAATGACAAAGAAGAATATTTCACGATTAAATATTTTACCATCAGATATTGATGCAATCAAAACGATTTTAATAAAGTTGTTTAATCCAACAAGAAAAATATTCTTTAGATCTGTAAAATACCCTCTTTATTATGACATGTTTTTTTCGAATCAAGCTCCGGAAGTAATGATACTGCAACGTTTGGAGGCTGCAATGAGGTCTGGTATTGACGATGTAACAAAAATTATTGATGAATTAGATGGGAAAAAAGCTTTTGAAGATTTAAAGAATTTTTTTGATTCACAAAAGGAGTTCGCAACAAAATCAGACTTTGAAATTATTTTACAAACTCTTTTTTATTTAGCTAAAGTTGACAATATAAGAATTAACATAGTAAGTCAGATTAGAAATATTCTAAGGGATAAACAAACTTTAGAAAAATTATATTCAGATAACAAGCAAGAATTATCAGACTTTCTGCTTTCAATATTAAAAGATAAGAAGTATGATTTTTATGCCAAAGTTGAAATTGCAGGGGACGAACTTTACAAACTAGTTAATAAAACCTCAGATGAAGATATTACTAACTTTCCAGACTCTGATACTGTATACATAATCACTAACAAATTGGAGCTACAAAAAATTCTTGCTGACTATTTAGATGAATTTTTACTAAGCCTAAAAGATTATGATGAAAATATTTACGGCATATACATTAAAAATCTAGAAGATATAGAATCAGGTTCAAGAAAGATCCGAATTGCCGATAGGGCAAACCAGTTGATGAAAAATTTTATTTTAAACCATAAATACACCTATTTCAAAACATATCTCTTAAGGGAACATCCAGAACCTTCTTTTGATGGACAATATTTTCACTTAGACCCATTTCTCACCTTTTATTTTCAAAATGACTGGAATGAAATAATTAAAATATTAAACTCGCCTGAATTAAAAAAACAATTTGAAAATAATGAGGACGAGAAAAAGTTTTATGATTTTTTAAGTAAAGCAGTAATGAGAGCAAGAGAAGTCGACAATGAAAAATTCTTAATTAAAGACGTAGAAGAAATTGAGACAGCGGAAAAGTTTATTCATGTAGTTCAGCGAAAGCAACAAAGTAATCTATCGAGTTTTTTTAGATAATCTCCCAGTTGGTGTAATTTTAAAATAATCTATTCAAAATGAATGCATCAACTTGCCTAAATATTTGGGTATTTAGATAAAGTTGACAAAGCCACACAAAAAGATTATTATGATGTTGCGACAATAACTTTTTTCAATCATAACGACTAAAGCTTAATTACTTTGTATAGATATATAAGCCTGTTATGCTCGCTCAAGATGATTATAATATTTATGTTGATAAAGTGTTATCTCGATATTTAGACATTCCATTTCTTCGTGAAATCAAAAATCTTGCAAATCAAATTCGCCCTGAACCTGTAAGCGAACAACATATTCGGGAAAACTTTAGGGTGCATTTGAAAACATTGATAGAAAAGTGCGCTTTTGTAAGAACACTGGTGAATCCATTAAAAATGGTTGCTCTAGACAATATATATGTTCCATTGACACTCGTTACTCCCGGGGGAGAAATAAAAGTTGACAAATTCACAGCTAATCTATTTATGCCTTATGCTCAAAGTATAATTAAGGACACTGCTGGTATGGGAAAAACTACATTATTAGAGTTTATTACAATCGAGATAATCAAACGAGAAAGGGGTATACCGTTTTTATTTGAATTAAGGAATTTAAGTGGTCCAGGCGATCTACTAAAACAGCTACTAATAAACTTGAATACACCACATATTTTGTTTGATCAAAACACTATTGCAAGGTTAGCTACCAAGGATTTTTTCTACGTTTTATTAGATGGTTATGACGAAATTTCACAAACAGATCGTAAAGCTGTAAAAAGAGACATTCTTGATTTACATAGCCATTTGCTACAGTGGAATTATATGATAACCTCAAGACACGACCTGCTTGATTCAGGCTTCAATAAATTTGCTCGAAGCAGTGTTAAACCAATCAAAATAGACGAAGCTTGTGTCCAAGTTAACAAATACGAAAGTGCATATAATCGTCATATTGCGGAAGAATTAATTTCAGAAATTAAACTCAAATATGAAGAAGCAAACTTGCACTCCTTTTTAGAAAATCCATTCATGGTTACCTTGCTGTATAAGATATATTCTTCAGGACAAGCAATTCCTGAAACAAAAGGTAAACTTTTCTTTGAAGTGTATATGGCTTTATTGAAGGATCATGATGATTTAAAGGAATTGGAAAGAGTTAGAAAATGCGGATTGATGAATGACCAATTTACACAAGTAATTGAAAAATTCGCTTACGATACTTTGGAACAAACTACAACTGAGTATGACAAAAAACAAGTATTAAAATTCATAAAGGAAGCGATCCCTGAACATTTAAAAGATGTAACAGATTCACAAGATTTTCTGCATGACCTTCTCGTTGCTGTCCCGTTATTAGTAGATGTAAATTTTAGATACCGTTGGTGGCAGAAATCTTTTCAGGATTATTTCGCCGCTAATTATTTAAGCCGTCAAGATAATAGGCTTACTGTTTTAGAGGAAATTTATAACAGTGAAAAGGCACAATATTTAAACCTTCTTGATATCTATTATGACTTGGACTATGTTAGCTTTGAAAAATCAATAATAAAATTATTAATAAATGAATTTCTTCAGAAGTATGAGAGAATACCTGAAATTCCAAGCATTAATCATGTTTTGCAAACTCAAAGAAGACGACTACTGGCTTTCCACAATCTAATTTACATTTATAATGAGCATGAAATATCATACGATAAAGTTGTAAATCAAGGAGCTTTTACAGATCCTGTTGGGGTTGAAATTTCAAATAATATTTCGCTTGTTTATCAATCTAACTTTAAGCTGGACTTGATTCGTCAAATCGGTAGAAGACGAACAGAGGTGTTTTTAAAAGAGAATAAACCAATTATTTTTGAAAATTTAAAAGTATCACCTTTGACAACTCCAAAGCAGTCAAAGTATATATATAAAATTGATAGTAATTCTGGGGAATGGTATAATCAACATGACTCGTTCAAAATAATAAATGATTTTTTAAGCCATGAATTAGTGACTCCTTACATCTTTGATCCAAAAAATTGCGAAGAAAATGTATATAGAAGATATCAAGGTCTTCGCAAAATGTAATTGTTTGGCATCTTGGCTAAGTTTTTGGATGTCTCGGCAAATTTGCAACTTTGCCACATTAACAAAGTTGTTAATTAAAACTCATTTCTTTTCTTCCAACATCTTCATCACCTTTTCATTCAACAACATTACACTTTCAACAAGTTTTGTTATTAGTTGTGTTTGATGTTCGTCAGTTGTGTGATTTGAACCATTGATGGCAATTGGTGAGTTATTTCCATTGTCAATAAAATTACTTGGAGTTGTAGTTAGGATTTGTAACGGATCAACTTTTAGCTCTTCTGCTACTTTGTGTACAAAGTCAATCGTTATTTTGGTTTCACCACGTTCATATTTTGTATAGGTTGCCTCTTTCATACCAAGCCTGTCAGCCATATCAAAAGCCTTGATTCCACGAATCTTTCTAAACATAGAAATATTACGTCCTATGGCTTCATTTTCCAATACAGTAAAGCTTTCGTTATCGTCCGTATTAAACATAAATAAAACAGTTGTAAAAAACAATTTATTAGCGCACCAAAACTACCGGAAAGTTACTTAAAAAACTTTATGGTGTTTCAACTTGCATAAGCATTAAAAGAACGTTATGCAACTACAATCTCAATCCAATAACGAAGATATCGTTTTAAGAAATTCCAGCGAGACTTACTTACTTCTATGTGAAGAAGGTCAATTCAAATTAAGTACTGATGGTCTTGAAGCACATGCAGATGATAGAGACCTTAAACGTAAAAGATTTCACTGGCCGGATATAAAGTTTGTTTCATTGAAAGATGGAATGCTCGAACTGGTTACAACGAGCGGCGGTGAATCTTACAATATTGCCATGCAGGTTGAAAAAGATATGCTGCAAATAACCTGCAATTGTAATACGCTTGTTCATAAGCTTTGTGTACATGCTTATCAAACAATCTATAAATTAGTTCTTTGTAAAGGGGAAAACATATTTGAACAGTTCAGTAGCGGCGGCTTTGTTGAACAAGCGCTTGCTTTCAAGCAATACTTCATTGTTGAAGAAGTTGGTGAAGGAGTAAGCATTACACCCAAAGCAGGTATTGGTAAACTGTTTTCTCTATCTGAACACACAACACAGGCATTGAACAACTTTCTTTCGCTTGGTATTCCGCCGGCAGTGCTGCATACAACAGAAGCAGATAAAAACACTGAGATTGGTTATGCCCTTATTTATTCAGACAGGAAATACCACCTGCCTATATTATTACCCTTTATTGGTAAGACAGGTAAAAATCGAATACTTATTAAATCATTTACTGATTTTATCAGGAAAGAAAGTGATGTAACGCACTTAAAATGTACAGAACAACAAAAGCTGTTAAACAGTATTTGTATTGACATGTATAAAGTAGTACAGGAAATTCCTTCAACTATATTACCCAATCCTGATGCTTTACCTGGTTTTGTAAGTTTATATCACCTGTGGCAACAGGCATTACCACTGGTTACAAAAGAAGCATTCGTTTTCCGCTACTATTCTTACAGGCTTAAGTTTTTGCTTAGAAAGCCATACAAGCAATACATGCGTTCCTGCATATTGCATTCGGAAAAACCTGTCTTAAGTTTTATGCTGATAGAGAAAGAAGATTTCTATGTGCTGAAACTTGATATAACAATAAACAAGAAAAAAGTTAAACGCAAGTATTATACAAATGCCTTCTTGCTGCTTAAACAGCAGGATAAAGAAGATTTTTATTTCCTTACTTCTTTAACCGACGCGGCAATACTCGAATACTTTGGTAATTCAACTACAGATATAACCATATTCAAACAGCAATTTAAAGCGTTTAGGGACGGCTTGCTGAAAGTTTTGAGTGAAAGATATCCATTGCAATATCTAAGCGCAAATAAAGAAGCTGCTATTACTAAGGCAATCCAGTTAAAGTCAAAACAAAAGATTGTTAGGATGCACACATTTGAACAGGGAATATTGATTTACCTGTTTGTTGAATATGATGATGGAAGCAGGGTAAATGCATTGACAAACGGAACAGGATGGTTAGCTGAAAGGAACAATCAGCAACTCTTTCTGCGAAGAGATAAGCCATATGAAAACATATTTACAAATTACATTCAAAGCCTGCATCCTGATCTTAGTAATCAAATACAAGCTGATTGCTTTTACCTCTCTTTAAAGAATTATGTAAAAGATAACTGGCTAAATGAAGCAGTGGCTAAGCTTACAGATTGTAAAGTAGAATACAAAGTGGGAAAGTAACAGGTAAGTATTTTAATAAACTAAACAATCGCAAACAATGTATAACCTTTTAACTGATAGCTTTAAAGAGCAGCATCAACAGTTAGTTGATATTATACTGAAAGCTTGTGCTGTTGAAAAGATATACCTGCTTGGCTCAACGCTGCTAACAAGTAGAACAGAAAGCATCTTTATGCCGGATACAGCCAGTTGCAGGCAGGTTGGTCATTACTATCTTTTAGTAATTATAAAAAGCGAACAAGGTCATAACCAGGCACAGGATACGATTGAAAATAACTGCCAGCATTTTATACCTGTTACTGCAATTGTGTTGAGCGACGAACGTTTTGAAGAATGGCTGTTGGAAGGACATCCATTTGCACATGCAGTGTATACAAAAGCCATTCTTCTTCACGGCGAAAAAGAAACAACCAACCTTTCTGTTGCAACAAAAGATAAAACAGCTATCCAAAAAGAAAATAATACTATTTACACCGCAGGCTTAAACAAAGTAGAAGAGTTTTTAGCCGGTGCTGATCTATACCGCATCAGGGAACAAAACAAGATGTGCGCATTCATGCTGCACCAGGCGGCTGAACAATCATTGCATACACTGCTACAGCTTAAAACAGGGCTTCGCGTTGTAACACATAATCTTGATAAGCTTTATCGTTACTGCTGTATGGTTTGTTACCAACTGCCTGAAATTATATTTGGAAGCAATAAAGAGAACGACAAACGACTATTCAATCTTTTGCAGAAAGCATATATTGATACAAGGTATAAAAGCGATTATTTTATTAATACAGTTGATTTGTTAGCGCTTACTGAGTTGATAAACCGGTTGCTTAAGGTTTTAAAAACTTCTAAATAGATATCGCCTGTTGAAAAGCTAAAAAAAGTAATGTATTGTTCTAAATAGCAAATTTTGTTTAATACAAGTGTTTTCTTCGGCTTTGTGCTTCTTTAATAATTTAATAAACTTGTTTCCAACTTACAAAACACAATAAAAGACTACTGCTTTACTTCACTATACTTCTTTTGTTAAAGAAAGAATTATGCAATTGGTAATAAAAGTATTCAATCGGAATTATTTCACAAATTGGTAATTGAGGGTACACCTTTTGAAACGTTTACTTTGTCGAAAGTCAACTAAAGCAAAATATAAAAAGCTTTATTATTTATGTGCTAATTATCAGCTTGCCTAATTGATTTCGTTTACCCTCCGGAGTACATTTTATTTAAGCAATGTAATTCAACCTGATAGTATGTTAGAGCTCTTTCAATACTTAAATAATATTTATCCCCTTTCTGCCGAAATGCAATCGTATTTAATGCAGGTACTAAGAAGAAGAGAATTGCCCGCGAATTATTATTGGTTAAGAGAAGAAGAAGTTTGTACTAAAGTAACTTTTATCGAAAAGGGATTAATGAAACTTTTTTATACGCTTGAGGAAAGGGAAATAATCACCGGCTTTAAAAAGGAATATGATATTGCGATTTCAGTTACAAGCTTCTTTAAACAATTGCCGTCACGACTTTCCATCAGAACAATCGAACCGACCGTTGTTAGTTACATTGAACTTAAAGAAATAGAATACATTTATAAACGGCATACTGATTTTAATATAAATGCGAGGAAAATCACTGAAAGATATTACTGCACTTTAGAAGAACATCTGATGTTGATGTATCTGCCTCCAAAGGAAAGGTTTATTGAACTTATGAAGCAACATACATGGATGAGTGCGAGAATAAAAGATAAGCACTTAGCCGCATACATAGGTATTTCAAATGTCGCGTTCAGCAAGTTTAAAAACGCCTTGCGGTTATAATATAATTTAAGGAAACCATACTGTGTGAACGAAGAAATACTTTTCTTATTAATCTAAGCAGTAAGCGTGAATCATCGTCATAAAAAATGCGAGACTGCCACGTAATATTTTAGGGAAAAAAACGATTGATCCACCGCCTACCATTATTTGCAAACTACTATAATGTAAACATAAATTTTATTGCTGCATTTTTGATTTATCTAATAGCTTTGAATGTGGCAAAGCACAAAAAACAAAATAGAATTCAAAGCAATTGAGTAGATGTAATTGAAATAACTTTAATTTAAAGAAAACAGCTAAAAGAAATGGCTAAGAGAGAATCACATAACGAACATTTACCCATCTGGATTAGATATGCAATGATAGCTACGCTTATTATTTTTTTGATAGAAGCATTTAGTTATTATAAAACTTACCACACTTTACCATACCTCATCAACTGGTAAAAATTTGATCTTCTTTTATAGTGGGCTACTATACTGCTTTGATGAGTTTCATATCACTTCTGGATTGCCATAGTTCTTTAATTTTATTCGCCGCTTCTTCCGGCATGATTATAAAATATCTGTAAAAGTCTTTTCCATTTTTATGTCCGCTTATTTTCAGGATTAATTCAACCCGTGTGCCTCAATAAATTCATTGGTGCAAAATGAACGGCGCCCTGTATAATAACGCTAATTATCTGCAGGTTTAAATAAGATAGAAGAATTTTTAGCGGGTGCTGATTTATACCGTATTCGTGAACAAAACAAGATGTGTGCGTTTATGCTGCACCAGGCTGCTGAACAGGCATTACATACCACCATGCAACTTAAAACAGGTCTGCGCGTGGTTACACACAATCTTGATAAGCTTTATCGCTATTGCTGCACGTTTTGTTATCAACTGCCTGAAATTGTTTTTGGTAATAATAAAGAAAACGATAAGCGGTTATTCAACCTTTTGCAGAAAGCATACATTGATACGAGGTATAAAAATGATTATAGTATTAGTACGATTGATTTGTTGGCGCTCTTTAATATACTTAAACGATTACATGAGCTGCTAAGAACCCAATGACTCACATACCAACACTTAAGTTCATAAATTATTAATAAAAAATTTTAATAACAATTATTGTTGCAGAAATGTTGTTCTCACGCTTCTCATTTTAGGAGCATAAATTTCAGTTGCTTTTTTTCAGAGCCATTAATCGTTTGAAGTATATATGCTCCGGATGCCAGCGTATGTAAGTTTAATCCGTATTGGTTGTTTGTTTTTGATACTGCTGTAACACTTTTCGTAAATACCTGCTTGCCATTCACATCATAAATATTGATTTGTAGTGCACCATCTATAACACCGGAATAATCAACAGTAAGCGTACCTTTAGAAGGACTTGGATACACCTGCAAGCCGGTTGTGCTGCTGGTTTCGTTTGCCTTGTTACAAATGGGAATATAAGTATCCGGACCATTGACCGGCTCGCTGTAAGTGGTAATGCCTCCTGAGCTACACACTGCCTGCACTGACCAGTTAACGGTAGTCCCTTCTGTAGTTTCTACGCTGGCTGTGCAGTTGCCGTTATTATCACAGGCAGGTTGCGATACTTGTAAAGGGGTTGCGGTTATACTTTCTGTATCTGCATTGGCAGTGCTGGCTTTTACAAGGTAAGTCTGGTTCTTATCGCCCTGCCATTTTACTTTTAGTTCTGTGCAATTGATAGCTGCAACAGCAAGTGCTTTTGGATTGATACAATCTTTACTTTGCACTTTGATGCCGGATTGGGGACATTGGGAAAAGGTTAAACTATTAAAAAGAATTAGAATTAGAACTGAAATGATAATTTTCATAAAACTTTTTTGAATTTACAAGAGCACTACCTAGACGTCCATGAACCAGATGAACTTGTAGTAGTGGAAATTGATGGTAATATTGTTCCATTGGGTACGTGTGGATCAACAGTTCTCGGAGGAGGATTTGATGGTGTGCCAGGTGCACCGTCAAATTGTTTTTGACTATATGATCTACATATATTTTCAAAAGGATAATTCCCCTTTTTACCTAATTCGTTATCCATCTGGTTTTTAAAAGCTTGATCTTGATCTGGTGTGGTTTTTTTATACTGTTCTATATCACCTCCGTGTTGTGTATCATTGTAGACAACACCATTATCGATATGAAGAGGATCCGAAGTATTTAACCCGAAACTATAAGAATTATAATCGCTATTGGGATTACCGACGTTTACACTTTGATGTAAATCTGGTTCGTTTTGATTCGGACCCTCGATCCAAATATCCAATCCAAATAAGTCAAAATAGCGAGTTGGATTATTATAAACGTATTCATACAAATTTATACCACTAACTTCTGCCTTTGGATCTCTGCTCAACCACTTTCCCAAATTTGAATCATAAGCTCTATACAAAGTAAGATACAAGCCACTTGTAGTATGATAATAATGTCCCGTAAATCCAAAATCAGCATCTACACTTCCCGATATTTTTGTTCGTCTTCCATAAGGGTCATAACTATACCTTGCTTTTATTGCACCACTGGCATCTGTCATTTCCATTACAGAACCAAGATGGTCTTTGGTAAAATAATAATTGGTTCCGCTTATCTGTTCTCCCTGTGTAAAGAAACGTTTGGTAACGGTTCCTCCACTGGCATCCCGTTCTTCAGCCATTACGCTACCTACCCATATCCATCGTTTAATAATAGAGCCATTCAGCTTTTCAGCCACGCGCCTGCTTAAGCCATCATACACAAACTCGGTTACGTTGCTTCCCTTTGTAATTTTTACCAGCCTGTCGGCTGCATCCCAGCCATACGTTACGTCCGGATTGGTTTCGGTAAGTGTATTGCCATTCGCATCAAACTTTAGCGTGTCATTGACTCCATTGATTACTGTAACACTGTAATTGCTTATTGTTTTATTATTATTTCCCGAATAGTCAGTCGCACTTATGGTAAGATTATTTGTTCCCGGTGGAAAAAACGCTTAAACTGACCATAGTAAAACGCTACAAATTAAGCAGGCAAAA